>DATIMA010000286.1:0-12763 GCA_035475915.1 Bryobacteraceae bacterium | reverse complement strand
GGGCGCGCTTCCGCTGTATTCTTTCACGAGATCTTCGGGCATCGCGTCGAGGGTCACCGGCAGAAGGACATCACGGAAGACCAGACCTTCACGAAGATGTTGGGGCAGAAAGTCCTGCCGGACTTTATCAGCGTGGAATTCGATCCGACCAGAACGACATACAACGGAACGGACCTGATCGGCGGTTATGAATACGATGACGAGGGCGTGAAGGCGCGGCCGGTGAAAGTGGTGGACGACGGAGTATTGAAAACATTTCTGCTATCACGTTCTCCGGTGGGAGAGTTTATCCATTCCAATGGACACGGCAGGCGGCAAGCCGGATTTGAGGTGGTGGCGCGTCAATCGAACTTGATTGTAGAGTCTTCGCGGCAGGTTTCCGAGAAGGAACTGCGCGCGCGGCTGATTGAAGAAATCAAGCGGCAGGGCAAGCCGTATGGCCTCTATTTCGCTGACGTTTCGAGCGGTTTCACGACCACGGGCCGGCGGGGCACACAGGCCTTCAAGGTGATCCCGCTGGTGGTGTACCGCGTGTATCCAGATGGCCGGCCGGACGAACTCATTCGCGGAGTGGATATTGTCGGCACGCCGCTAGCGAGCTTTCAACGGATTTTAGCCACGTCCGACCATCCCGAAGTTTTCAATGGATACTGCGGCGCCGAATCCGGGAGCATTCCGGTTTCGGCGGTATCGCCAGCGATACTCGTCTCGGAGGTTGAAACACAGAAAAAGCAGAATCCACAGCAGCGGTTGCCCTTGCTGCCGCGTCCGGAGGCCGAATGAAGCGCGGTTCCCTGATCTGGATCTGCGGTGTAGCGGCGCTTCTCTGCACGGCCGTGGTTATGGCGACGCCCGATGCGGGTCGCGATATGCGCGATGATCCGCAACTGCGTGCAATGCTCGATGAGCTCGCCCGGTCGAAGACTTTACAGCTCAACAATCTCGATAAGCCTTACTTCGTCCAGTACTCAACCGGCGATGCGAACCTGGTTTCTGTCGACGGAAGCCTGGGTGGACTGATCTCTTCCAATCGAATCCATTTTCGGGCTCCGCGCGTCGAGATTCGAGTGGGCGATTACAAGTTCGATAACACGAACTCCGTGTTTAGCGGGACTGCCCGGATCGGAGCGTTTCCGCTCGATGACGATTACCAGGCAATGAGGACTGCTTTCTGGCTTTCAAGCGATGCCATGTACAAGCTGGCAACCGATCAAATCACGCGCAAACGGAATGCGGTTCGCGAAATCTCCGATCCCGGCAACACCCCCGATTTTGCTGCAGCGAAACCGCTGCAGATGATTCAGCCGGTTGAAAATGTAGAGCTGGATCAGAACCACTGGGAGAGTATCGTGCGCGGATTATCGGAGCGGTTCGTGAACCATCCCCATGCCGTCACGTCGGATGTCAGGGTACGCTTGATCGCGACCACCTACCGGGTAGTGAACTCGGAGGGCACCGTCATTCGCATTCCAGAGAATCTGAGTGAACTGCAGATCCGGGCAACCGGCGTAGCGGCCGACGGGAACCGCGTTTGGAACCACCGCTTCATCACGGTGCTGCAGCCATCCCAATTTCCGAGCGAGGCCGAGTTGGAGAAAGCAACGGATGCCGTCGCAAGCGAGACCGAAGCGTTGGCTAAAGCGCCGCTTGCCGCCGATTACAGCGGCCCGGTTCTTTTTGAGCAGGAAGGGGCGGCGCAGCTAATGGCACAAGTGCTGGCCGATGCGTCGCGGCTGCAGCGCAAACCGGTTGCGCCGGCGGGATCGAACTCCCCCCAGATCATCGACAGTGTGTGGTCATCGAGGTTGGGGTCCAAGGTTGCGCCGGATTGGCTAAGCATCTGGGACGATCCGACGCCGCAGCGCTTTAATGGAACGTTCCTGGCGGGAGCGTACCCCGTGGACGATGAAGGCGTCCCTGCCGAGCGTGTTCTCCTGGTAGAGAAGGGGACATTGAAAGGATTTTTATTTAGCCGCGAACCGGTTCGAGACTTCAAACGCTCGAACGGACATGGCCGCCTGCCGGGGGCGTATGGAGCAGAAGAGGCCGCCTTCGGGAATCTTTTTGTACATGCCGATCATGGTATACCGGAAGCCAAACTGAAGGCGAAATTGCTCGCGAAAGTCAAAACCCAGGGCTTGAAGTTCGGAATCATAATTCGCCGGCTCGATTTTCCTTCGACGGCAAGCCTGGAGGAATTGCAGAGCCTGGTGCGGCAGATCCAGAAAGGCGGATATGTACGCTCCCTGAACGAGCCGCTGCTGGCTTACAGAGCCTATCCGGACGGACATGAAGAACTGGTGAGGGGACTGCGGTTTCAGGAGTTCAGCGCTAAGGACCTTCGCGATGTGCTTGCCGCTTCGGATCATCCGTATGTACTGAATTACGTGAATAACGGCACGGCGTTCAACCGGGCGGATTCAGGTTCCGATGCAACTACGTCTTCGGTAATCTGCCCGTCGCTGCTTTTCGATAACGTCGATCTAGCCCGGGCCGAGAATGAACCGGGCAAACCGCCGGTCGTTCCGGCCCCGGCCTTAACCGTTCAGTAGTTCGATGCGCATTCTCAGCAGGGCTATTTTCAAGGAAGTATTCACCAGCGCAATGCTGGGGACCCTATTGTTTATCTTCGTGCTGTTTTTGCGAACCATTGAGCATCTCTCGGCGCTGCTGGTAAAAGTATCGGCGCCTGGACCGGTGGTGGCGAAGCTGTTTCTATATGCTTTGCCATCCACTATTCCTTTTGCACTGCCACTCGGAGTGCTGGTCGGCATTCTGATCGGCCTGAGCCGGATGTCGACAGATAGCGAGATTACCGCAATGCGTGCCTCCGGCATATCCAGCGCAAGCGTGGCGCGCCCGGTCCTGCTATTCGCATCCTGCGCGCTGGTTCTAACCGCACTGTCGTCGCTCTGGCTCACGCCATTGTCCTTGCACCTGGAATCGAAGGTGGCGCGTAACTTCGCCGCCGCGCAACTTACAGGAGCAATTGAATCGCGCATCTTCGACGAGCAGTTTCCGAACACGGTTTTGTATGTCGGGAACGTGCAGACAACAGGTAAGCAGATTACCTGGCGTCAGGTTTTCATTGCCGATGTAACTCCCGCCAATGAATTGCGGCAGCAAGGCAGAGATCGCGGCGAAGGGCCCCGGATCATCGTAGCTCAGCAGGCCATTCCGCATGCGGACCCAGCCAATAACCGCATCATTCTGGACATGAAGAATTTCCGGTCGAGCGAGCGGGACAAAGAAGGCAAGGTGATTACCACCGCCGCGCCGACGCAGGTGGAGGTTCTTCAGGCTCAAAAACAGGAAGACCTGCAGCTGAATAAGACCGTGCAGGAGATGGATACCGGGCCGCTGTACAAACGGGTGTACCGCCGGCACGATCTTTCACGCGACGATTACGTGGAGGCCGCTATCGAGCTTCATCAGCGCTTCGCGCTTCCGCTGGCCTGCCTTTTACTCGCCCTGGTCGGCATTCCGCTCGGTATCTCCTCGCGCAAAGGAGGAAAGTCTACCGCGTTTGTGATGACAGTTCTGCTAGCGTTCTTTTACTACTTGGGTTACATTGCGCTGATCGGGCTGGCTAAGAAAGGAAGCTTGCCGGTACCGGTCGCCGTCTGGACTCCCGATGCAATCTTCGCGGCAGTTGGTATTTTCCTGCTGTTGCGGCTGGAAAAACCTGGCGACCAGGATCTGGCGACATGGTTCAAGGCCTGGGCTCAGCGCGCCGGCGAAAGATTCAAAGGCTCCCAGACGGTCCTGCAGCCGCGCGGTCTGCGTATCGGGCGGTTCGGCTTCCGGCCGATGCTGATTGACGGCTATGTGCTGAATGGATTTCTTTTCTATTTCGCCGTATTAGTGGCGGCACTGGTGGCGCTGATTGAAGTGTTCACGTTTTTCGAACTGCTCGGCGACATGATCAAAAATGACATCTCCATGGCGACGATGGTTGACTATCTGTGGCATCTTGCTCCGAGCCTGGTCTATCAACTAACGCCCATCGGCACGCTGGTTGCTTCGTTGATCTGTTTCGGCATCCTGACAAAATACAACGAAGTAACAGCGTTCAAAGCCGGCGGAGTAAGTGTACATCGCCTGGCAGCCCCTGTTCTGGCGGCAAGCCTGTTAATCAGCGGCCTGCTATTCGCGTTTGACCACTATTACATCCCAGAAGCAAACCGGCGTCAGGAGATGCTGCGGGCCGAGATAAAGAAGAAGCCAGTCGCCACTTATTTGCGGGCGGACAGGCAATGGATTTACGGGCAAGGCTCGAGAATCTACAATTATCAATTCATGGATTCGCGCAAGGCGACCATGTCGAAGGTGAACGTATACGAGCTGGACCCAAACACGTTCGAAGTCGTCCACCAGATTTCGGCCGACCGCGCTCGCTGGGACCCGGAGCGGCAAACCTGGATTTTCCAGAACGGCATGAGCCGGATTGGGGATAACTACAAATTGTTCTACGGCTCCTCCGCCTGGTTTCCGGAACTAACTGAGCCGCCTTCCTGGTTCGTAAAGGAAGAAAAGGAATATAAGGAGATGAACTTCGAAGAACTGGGGCATTACATACGCGAGTTACAGGCCAGCGGCCTGGATACCACCCAGCTTCGGGTCCAATATTATAAGAAGTTTTCCGTTCCGCTATTTGCATTGATTATGGCCGTGCTCAGTATTCCATTTGCATTCATCGCGGGCAACCGCGGGGCAATGACAGGAGTTGGAATCAGCTTTGGGATCGCGATCGCGTATTGGACGGTCGGTACGTTGTTCGAGCAGGTCGGCGATTTGAATCAGTTGCCGGCAATAATGGCGGCCTGGTCGCCGGATATTCTGTTCTCGCTTGCCGGGCTTTATTTCATGGCGCGAATGAAAACGTAGTGCCTGGGCAGGCGGAAGCCTGTGAAATCACGGGCCGGAAAATCTGGTTGATCTGCGCGCTTTCCGCCATGGTACGGTGAAGCCATGCGGGTGACACTCGACATTCCTGACGAGCTGGTTACTCCCCTCGCCGGTCCCGGCCAGGATCCGGCCCGTGCCGCCCTCGAAGCCTGGGGCCTCGAAGCCTACCGCCAGCGCCGCCTCTCCGCCTATCAGCTCCGTATTCTACTCGGTATCGAATCCCGCTACGAGCTCGACGGTTTCCTGAAGCAACACCGGGTTGAGACGTATACGGTTGAAGAATTGCAACGGGATCTCGCTACCATTCGCGAATTTCGGGAGCAGCAAAAGCTTGACCGCCCGGCATGATCGTCGTGGCCGACTCAGGTCCTCTTCAGTACCTGGTTCGCATTGGGGCGATCGACGTGTTGGCTCCGCTCTATCAACGTGTGCTCTTGCCGCAAACCGTCGCCTGCGAATTGCAGCAGAACAACACACCCACCCTGGTTCGTGTCTGGATCACGCAACCGCCCGCCTGGTGTGAGATTCGCCCCGATCCGCCCGCCGATCCCACGCTCGCCTTTCTCGATCCCGGCGAACGCGTTGCCATTCCTCTCGCGCTTTCCGTCCGTGCGGACCGCCTGCTGATTGATGACCTGGCCGGGCGCGCCGAGGCGAATCGCCGTCGTCTCCGCGTCACCGGAACCGTGGGCGTCCTGATCGACGCACACTGGGCCAGTCTTCTCGATTTTGAGCAGGCCCTGGCCCAGCTCCGGCAAACTAACCTTTATCTCTCGAACGAAGTAATCGCTCTCGCGCGGCAGGAGTTGTCCAGCGGGGAACGAAAATCGTGAGCGTGACCCATGAACCATCATTTCGACATTGAACCGTCCCGCCATGCTTGGCGGCGGAATTGAGAAAATCGGAATCTGAGCGTCCGTAATTCCCTAAGTAAGCGACTTTGGCCCCCGGGCCCTCTTGATTGATATGATTCACGTCTGATATGCGAACTCTTGCCGTTTCTGCGATTCTGGCGATTGCCGCACTTCCTCTTGGGGCAGCGAACTGTACCGCCCTGTCCGGCTTAAAGCTGCCGAACACGACTATTACGGCCGCGGAAACTGCTCCCGCGGGAAGCTTCAATCCGCCCTATGGAAACGCGGTGGATAAGGTTCCGGCATTTTGCCGGGTTGCGGGAGTTATCAAACCGACAACCGACTCCGATATTCATTTCGAAGTGTGGATGCCGGCTTCGGATTGGAACGGAAAGTACCTGGGAGTGGGGAACGGCGGTTTCGCGGGCACAATCGATTTCAACGCCATGGCAGGTAATCTCAAACGCGGTTACGCCACCGCCGCTACGGATACAGGACATCAAGCCGATAGCGTAGATGCGAGTTGGGCGTACAAGCATCCCGAAAAGGTGATCGACTTCGGCTATCGCGGACTGCACGAGACAACCGAAAGAGCCAAAGCAATCATCCAGGCATTTTACGGCCATGCAGCGCAGCGCTCGTATTTCGATAGCTGCTCTGACGGCGGCCGGGAGGCGCTAATGGAAGCGCAGCGGTTTCCGGAAGATTTCGATGGCATCCTAGCCGGCGCGCCCGCAAATTATTGGACACACATGCTAGCATCCGGGATTGATGTTACTAAGATCCTCTACGGCAACCCGCCCGGTTACATAGCGACGACTAGGATTCCGGCGATCAGCGCCGCCACGCGTGCTGCCTGCGATGGGGAGGACGGAGTGAAAGATGGCGTAATCAACGATCCACCGCACTGCCATTTCAACCCTTCGGCGCTGCTTTGCAAAGGCACAGCTTCGCGCAATTGCCTGACCGCGCCGCAGATTGTCTCTTTGAAAAAACTCTACTCCGGCGGGCAGACCGCAAATGGCACGAAGCTATTTCCGGGCGCCATGCCGGGCGCGGAAGAAGGGCCAGGAGGCTGGAGCCTCTGGATTACCGGCCAAGCGCCGGGTTTGAGCCTGTATGGCGGCTTTCTGGAGAATTACTTTCGCTACATGGTTTTTGAAGACCCCACCTGGAATGCTTTGACCGCGAATGTGGAAACAGCAGAGCGAACGGCCGACGAGAAGACCGCGCGAGCACTGAACGCGATTGATCCCGACCTGCGCCGCTTCGAAAGCCACGGCGGAAAGCTGATTCTGTACCACGGCTGGAACGATCCTGCCATCTCGCCCGTAAATACGATTAACTATTACAAGAGCGTAACGGCGGCGCTGGGACAGGAGAAGACAACCCGTTTCGTCCGGCTCTACATGGTTCCGGAATGCAGCACTGTATTGGTGGTCCGGGCGCCACCTGGTTCGGGCAATTGGGAACAGTAACGGCGGACGGCCCGAAGCAGGGCATTTTCGACGCTCTGGAGCAATGGGTGGAAAAAGATGCAGCCCCGGGCGACATCGTTGCGACTAAGTACACTGGCGACAATCCTACCAAGCCCGTGCAAATGACTCGTCCGCTGTGCCCGTATCCGCAGATCGCCAAATACAAGGGAAGCGGAGATACAAACAATTACACAAGCTTTGTTTGCGAGCAGCCAGCGGAATCGTCTGGCACTATAAGTCAGTAATGGATGCCGTTGCGAAGATACACTTTGTAAAGCTTGTTTTCTAACGCGAGATGAAAATCGCGGGCGAGCCGCTTTCGCGACCAGATCCACGGTAAATGGCGATTTTCTCCGTAATATCCATTCACAACAAAAACAGCGGGGTTGATTTTGGAAAAGAAGCCTAAGTAACGGTCATCGCGGAGCGGCGGCCCGAAGCCGAGCGCATATCCCAATTCGGAGCCGCCCATCACGATTCCGCCCGGAGGAACGGTATGGCGAATCAACCGGATTACAGGCAGGTACTCGGCACGGTAATCGTTCTGCCTAATCTTGAAAGCGAACCCGGTAATAGTGCTGAGCATCGCTGAGGCGAGCAAAGCCGAGGCAATAATTCGCCCAAAGCCGCGACGCTTCCAGCAGTAGTAAGTCCAAACTGCGCCGCAGGCGGAAAAGATAGGTAGGGAGTAGACAAAGTAGACGGGAAGATCCTGGTTGTCGAGCCCCGCGATGCCGATGTAGGCAATCAAGGCGAAACCCAACAGGATTCTGGAGATCGGCTGCTTACGCAACCTGCTATCAAGCAAGAGAGCGGCTAACCCGGCCAGTCCAAACAAGAGGCAAAACACTTTGAAGCGGCTGAACCCGGATAGGCCCGCGAAGTAATACAGGAAATAGCGATGATAGGCATCGGTGGAAATGGCTTTGATCGCCGCTGACAGCGTGCTGATCCGATAGGCGGAGGCGGAGGTGCTCTGCGCGAGGTAAATCTTGGGAGCCTCGAGTACATAGCGGAGGCACAAAGCGCCACCCAGGAGAAACGGCGCGGTGGCGGCTAGCAAGCCTTGCCAGCGGATCTGACGCCAGTCCATAATCACCAATACAGCCAGGCAACAATTCGCGATCAGGCCCATGGGATGAGAGAAGAATGCAGCCGCGCCGAAGAAAGCGGCTATCGCAATCGCGAAATTCCAATTCCGGGCACGCAGAGATACATAGGCCGCAAGGGCTGCCTGACCTAACGCAGCGCACATCATATCCATGCGGCCGTCCGAGGCCGCCGAGACACACGCATAGTCGAGCGCCACCACCGAGCCCACCAGCAGCGCCAGGCTCTCATTGCGGGTTACTGAACGGATGAACACAAACCAGGAGAGGATGTACAGCAGCCCGAACGCCACGGAGAACAAGCGCACACCCGCGGCTGTCGGGGGCACAACGTGAAGCCAGGTTCCAAGCGAGATGAAATACAGCGGAAACTGCCAGTAGGTATATTCCTGTACGGCTGGAAAGTGGCGATACCCGTCGGGATCCAGCGTGGGGCTGCCCAAGTGCCCGGCATTTCGAAAATTAAGGGCAACATCGGTGAACAACCCTTCGTCCCACCACGGGCTGCGCGCATACGAATAGCCGATGCTAAGCGCGACAAAAACCAGAAGCGCCGCCAGCGCGAGCAGCTGGTTCCTCGAAATTTTCGGCAGCGTCTTTGGGAGTTGCGGCCGCCGCAGTCCGTTTTCGTGGACAAGCGCAGCCAGTCGACCGACACCGGAGGCGGCGGAAGCGGTTCGTGCTACTAACAAGCTTCGGTGCAGATTCATAGCCTGAAATACCGCAGCCCTCGCCGAAAACACCAACCTACCAACTCAAACCGAGTGGGGATAGTCAGTCCTATAGGTACGGGCAGTACTACTCGCCGTTCCGTAATTTAGCTTGCGATCGGGGGAGTCCGGTGGCTTTGCGGAATCGCCGGGATATGCTCTCAGGGAGGGGATGGCATCCGGAATCAGCAATGTTTCTGTCTTTACAGAACTGGGCGCAGCTATCTTGGGCCTGGCCGTTCTCGCACGTTTCGCGAGCCGGTGGGGATTTTCGCCGATCCCACTTTATCTTCTGGCCGGGGTGGCGTTCGGAACCGGCGGGCTCGCTCCGCTCAACGTCAGTGCGAATTTCATTCATGTGGGCGCGGAGATCGGAGTCCTTCTGCTCCTGTTCATGCTGGGCCTCGAATACACCGGAAAGGAACTGAAGGAGAGCCTTCGGGCTGGCCTGCCTGCGGGCTTGGCCGATTTCTTACTGAATTTTCCACCCGGGCTGATTGCCGGACTGCTCCTGAAGTGGAGCGCGCTCGCAGCGGTGCTGCTGGGCGGTGTCACTTATATCTCCTCCTCGGGCGTCATCGCGAAAGTGCTGGCCGAACTGAAGCGGCTGGGCAACCTGGAGACGCCGTCAATCCTTTCCGTACTTGTGATTGAGGATCTGGCGATGGCCATTTACCTTCCCGTTGTGGCGGTGCTTCTCACGGGGGAGGGGCCGCGGAAAATGGCTGTTTCGGTTTCGGTCGCAATTGCGGTGGTCGGGTTGGTGCTCTTAATCGCGCTGCGCTACGGAGAAGCGGTGAGCCGCGTGATCGCACACGAATCGGATGAGATCGTACTGCTGAGTATATTCGGGATCGTGCTTCTGGTTGGAGGTCTGGCGCAGAACTTTCAGGTCTCCGCCGCGATTGGAGCATTCCTGGTGGGAATTGCGGTCTCGGGGCCCATTGCCGAACAGTCACACCGGTTGCTGGCTCCGCTTCGGGATTTATTCGCGGCTACTTTTTTCTTTTTCTTCGGGCTGCAGATCGATCCGGGAAGCTTACCCGCAGTGCTGCCACTGGCCGTTGCTCTCGGGGTTGCCTCCGCACTGACCAAGGTGGTGACGGGTTACTGGGCAGCAAAGCGCACGGGAGGAAATCGCAGGGCTTGCCTCCGAGCCGGCGCGGCATTGACCCCGCGGGGAGAGTTCTCGATTGTGATCGCCGGTTTGGGTGCGGCGGTCGAGCCAAGATTGGGGCCGCTTGCGGCTGCGTATGTGCTCTTCCTGGCCGTACTGGGACCGATTCTGACACGAGCTGTGAAGTAGGGAGGCGCACGCGGGCCAGCTCGCGTTCCACGTTCCCGATGGCCTGTCCCACTCAACATTGCAGTACAGTAGCGGCATGGCACAATGGAGACCCGATCAAAGCTTTTACCCCTCGGCGAAGATGGCGATGGAAGCGCCCGCCGAGAAGATTGCGTACATTTCTCTGCTGAATGGAAACGCGAGCGCGGCTGATGCGCTCGGCGTAGTGGATGTAGACCCAGCTTCGAACAGTTACGGCCGGCTGGTCGGGCAGGTGGACATGCCGAATGCCGGTGATGAGTTGCACCATTTCGGATGGAACGCCTGCAGTTCCTGCCTGTGCCCGTACTCACCGCATCCGCACATGGAGCGGCGCTATCTGGTAGTTCCGGGCTTGCGCTCTTCGCGCATTCACGTTCTGGATATCAAGCCGGACGCGCGGAATCCGCGGATGGTAAAGGTGATCGAGCCGGAAACCATGATGAAGGCAACCGGGTACAGCCGTCCGCACACATCACATTGCGGGCCGGACGGGATTTATATGAACGCGCTGGGCTCGGTGGATGGCGGCGGGCCGGGCGGCATCTTCATGCTCGATCCGGAAACGTTCGAATTGAAGGGCGCCTGGGAAAAGGAGCGCGGGCCGCAATACCTGGCCTACGATTTCTGGTGGCACCTGGGGCACGACACCATGCTCACCAGCGAATGGGGAACGCCGGATATGGTCGAAAACGGCGTCAATCCGGAACTACTGCTGGCTGGAAAATACGGCCACGCGATCCACATATGGGACCTCCCTAAACGACGGCACCGGCAAGTGCTGGATTTGGGGGCGGAGCAGCAGATGGTGCTGGAACTGCGGCCGTCGCACGATCCGAACAAGACATACGGATTTGTAGGCGTGGTCGTCTCGCTCAAGGACCTTTCTGCTTCGGTCTGGCTCTGGCATCGGGAAGGCGTCAACGGGAGTGGTTCATGGAAGGTCCGCAAGGTGATTGAAATCCCTGCCGAACCGGCGGATCCCGAACAATTACCGCCGCTGCTGAAGGGCTTCGGCGCCGTCCCGCCGCTGGTTACCGATATCGATCTTTCGCTGGACGACCGCTTCCTGTATGTCTCCTGCTGGGGTACCGGCGAACTGCGGCAGTACGATGTTTCGGACCCGTTTAACCCGGTCCAAACGGCTGCGGTAAAACTCGGCGGCATTGCACGGCGGCAGGCACATCCATCACGGCCTGAAATTGCTCTCAATGGCGGTCCGCAAATGGTGGAGATAAGCCGCGATGGACGCCGCGTTTACCTCACAAATTCGCTTTATAGAAGCTGGGATGAACAGTTTTATCCAGCGGGCCTGAAGGGCTGGCTGGCGAAACTGGACGTGCCGAACGGCGGAGGAATGGAACTCGATTCGAAGTTGTTCCTGGAATTCGATAGCATGCGGCCACACCAGGTACGCCTGGAAGGCGGCGACGCTTCGTCCGATTCGTATTGCTTCTCGTGAAATGTAGGGAACGACAGCCGCTTGCTGTCGCGCGCGGTTCAGTGATGAACGGCAAGGTATTGCGATGACGCACGAGATGAGCATCTCGTTCTCGTCCGGCGCGATGCTGCTTGGGATGGGCGCATTTCATGGCATCAACCCCGGCATGGGGTGGTTATTCGCAGTAGCGCTGGGGATGCAGGAGCAGCGCCGCGCCGCGGTATGGCGATCTCTGCTCCCCTTAGGGGCGGGCCACGCACTGGCCATTGCGGCAGCGATCGCGATCGCAGTGATGGCCGGGGCTGTCGTACCGATTCACGATCTTCGCTGGCCAGTGGCCGGAATCCTCATCGTACTGGGAGCTTCCCGGCTGGTTCGGCACCGGCATCCCCGCTGGATGGGCATGCGCGTGGGGATGGCCGGGTTGACGCTGTGGTCCTTTCTCATGGCGTCCGCTCATGGCGCGGGCCTGATGGTGGTTCCGGTATTCCTGGCGATGGCGATGACACCCAGCGGGCTAGCGAGCCACAGTATGATTGCGTCAACACCGGCTGCCGCGATCTTCGCGACTCTCCTACACGCGCTGGGTTATCTTCTGGTCACTGCGGCTGTCGCGCTACTGGTGTTTGAAAAGCTCGGGGTGGGGCTGCTGCGCAAGGCTTGGCTTAATCTGGACCTGGTTTGGGCGGTAGCCTTGATCGCGACCGGAGTGATTACGGTTCTGTTGTAGGGTGTTCTTTTCTGGATAGAAGAGAACACGGGCGCCTTCGGGCAATGGTGACATCGCCACGCGCTTCCTCACTGGGCGGGTTGGCGGGCAGGTTCGCGGCCCGGTTTCGTCTCAAGCGCGCGCTGAACGGTGCTGTGCCTGCGGCTGTAGGTGAAGTAAATGATCAGGCCGACCACAAGCCAGCTTCCGAAACCGATCCAGGCCGGTAA
>DATIMA010000285.1:0-31419 GCA_035475915.1 Bryobacteraceae bacterium | reverse complement strand
CGAGCGAAGCGGCCCCGTCCGCATCTGGACAATAAAGTGCTGACCGGCTGGAACGGCCTGATGATTTCGGCTTTTGCAAAAGGCTTTGCTGTTCTTGGTGACCGGCAATACCTGGATATGGCCGAACGTGCCGCCTCGTTTCTGCTCACGCGGATGTACGATCCGCAGTCGGGAAAGCTTCTGCGCCGCTACTCCGGAGGCGAATCCGCAATTCCTGCATTCCTGGACGATTACGCCTTCTTCGCGCAGGGCCTGCTCGATCTTTTCGAGGCTGCATCCAAGCCGCAATACCTGGATTCTGCCGTCGACCTCGCGACCCGCGGCTTCGAGCGATTCGAAGATACGAATGCCGGCGGATTTTTCAGTACGGAACCGGATGCGACCGATCTCTTGCTTCGCATGAAAGACGACTACGACGGCGCGGAGCCCTCCGGCAATTCCGTGGCAACCGACGTTTTGCTCCGCCTGAATCATCTCACAGGCAACGACGAGTTCCGTCGCAGGGCGGAGAGATCTCTGCGGGCATTTGTCCCCAAATTGAAGGCCCAGCCCTCCATTGCACCGCAAATGCTGGTGGCGGTCGGGCGCTGGCTTGCCGAGCCGGAGCAGGTGGTGATTCGCTGCGAAGAGATCGACCGCGAAACTGAACACGTGCTCGCCGAACACAGGAAGCGTTTCGCGCCCTACGCGGTCGTCATAGCCATCACGGACGCATCGGCCCAGGACTTACAGCGCACCGCTCCTTTTCTTGCGGGCCTGGAACGCCAGGGCAGGGCAACGATTTACGAATGCCGTAACTTCGTTTGTGAGTTGCCGAGAGTGCTCTGACCGAGGAGCATAGAAATTGCAAAGGGAACAAAAGAGTAGTTCCTAGATTAGATTCAATGCGGATGAGATAGAATTCTCTGCTTGCTATGAGTGAGCGAATCGCCGGCAGAACGTTCTGCGCTGGATGCAATCAAAGTGGATTACGACTATCTGAAAAGACTGGGCGCTTGAGGTATATCGGTCGGTCCGTCTCGTTGCTTCTATTGGCAACCGGCATGGCGATTGCCCAGGATCAGGCGGCCCGCGCGCCGAAGAAGCCGGCCGCTACCATGTTTGGCGGAGAGAAGATTGATGCGGCCGCCGCCGAGCGCGGCAAGAAAATTTTTGTTCCAACCTGCGGCTTTTGCCACGGTACGGACGCGAGCGGCAAGAGCGCTCCGGACCTGATCCGTTCGCAATTGGTGATGCATGATGAAGGCGGGAATCTCATCGGGCCGGTGATCCACAACGGCAGGCCGGATCGTGGGATGCCGGCGTTTCCCGCGCTGACGGATGCACAGATCGCCGATATCGCGACGTTTCTCCGGCTGCGCAAGCAAGAGACATCGAACCGTTTCGGCTACGTGATTCAAGGCCTTCTCACGGGGAATGCCAAAGCGGGTGAGGCTTACTTCAACGGCGAGGGCAAGTGCTCTACCTGCCACTCTCCCAGCGGAGATCTTGCCGGGATCGCAACCCGATTTGAGCCGGTGGATTTACAGCGGCGGTTCCTGTCGCCAGGGCCTTCCATGATGGACATGTTCCTAGGCAAGAAAAGCAAACCGCTTCCTCCCGCCAAAGTAACGGTTCAATTGCCCTCCGGACAGACAGTTTCGGGGACATTGGTGCGTGAGGACGAATTTTCTGTGGAGATGAAAGACAATGCCGGATGGCACCGCTCATTTTCGCGAGAGGGTGCACAGATAGAAATTCAGGATCCGATGAGCTTTCACCGGGAGCAACTGGCGAAATACACCGATGCTGACATGCACAACCTGCTGGCCTATCTGGAGACCTTGAAATGAAGTTCAGCCAATTGAGTCTTGCGCTTTGCCTCATCGTGGCAGCCTTCGCGCAGGAACTGACGCCAAATGCACTGCTGAAACCGCCGGCTGATACATGGCCGACCTATAACGGAGATTACTCAGGGCGCCGGAACAGTCCGTTGAAGCAGATCGACACATCAAACGTAAAGAATCTGGCGCTTCAATGGATTTACCGGGCAAGCAACTCCGGCATTACGGGGTTCGCCGGTTCCATCAAATCAACCCCGCTACTCGTCAACGGCGTGTTGTACTTTACGATGCCCGATAACGTTTGGGCAGTCGATGCGCGCACCGGAAGCGAAATATGGCATTACAAGTATCCGCCTAATCCGGGCGTACACATCGGCAGCCGCGGCGTTGGCATGTATGGCGACTGGCTTTACTTCGAATCGCCGGACTGCAACCTGATTTCGATCAATGCGAAGGATGGAACCGAACGCTGGCGAAAGACGATTGCCGACGTCAAAGAGGAATACTTCTGCACCATGGCGCCGCTGGTGGTGGGCAACCGGATTATCGTCGGCGTGGGTGGCGATTCGTTGGACAATCCCGGTTTCCTTGAAGCGCGAGATCCCGAAACTGGCACGGTCCAGTGGCGCTGGGATACAGAGCCGCTGCCGGGCCAACCGGGTTCGGAGACTTGGCCGAACGAAGAAGCAATGCGGCACGGCGGCGGAATGACCTGGATGACCGGAACTTACGATCCCCAACTTCACCTGCTCTATTGGGCGACTGGGAATCCGAACCCGGTGCATGCGGGCGGCGCGCGCAAAGGAGACAATTTGTGGACGTGTTCCATTGTGGCGCTCAATCCGGACACAGGAAAGCTGGTTTGGGCATTTCAGCCCTCGCCCCACGACACGCACGATTGGGACGCTGTACAAACCCCAGTCCTGTTCGATGGCGAGTTGAACGGACAACAGCGGCAAATGCTGGCACAGGCAAGCCGGAACGGGTACTTCTTTGTACTGGATCGCAAGACCGGAAAAAATCTGGTTACCGCGCCGTTCATGGCAAATAACTGGTCGGAAGGCATCGATTCCCGAGGCCGCCCCATCCCCGATCCCAAAAAAGAGCCTAAGCGGGACGGCACGCTTGTGAGCCCCAGCTCAAACGGAGCAACCAACTGGTTTGCACCTACGTATGACCCAGCGAAAGGCTTGTTCTATGTCAATGCCTCACAAAATTACAGCGTGTTCTATTACACGGCCGAGGGCAAGCCGGAAGGGTATGCGGGGCGCGACGATTTTCTAACGTTCTCGAGCTTGCTGCTGGCCATCGACTACCGGACCGGAAAGGTTCAATGGAAGCACGACATTAGCAGCGCCGGCGCAATGAGCTTTGGTGGCCTGTTGAGCACGGCCGGAAACCTGCTGTTTGCTGGCGATACATCCGGTCACTTGATGGCGCTCAATTCGGGCAACGGTAAAACGCTCTGGCACGCCCGCGTGGGGCAAAACACGTCGAATGGGCCGATTACTTACGCACTGGATGGTCGCCAGTACGTGCTGTTCGGAGCGGGTGATTCGCTATATTCGTTTGCGGTTCCGGAGCAGGCAAGCGGCATTAGATCGGGCGTCGCTTCCCTCCGCTAAAGCCCCAACTTCACACGCCGCCTTCTGCCTGCTAAACTGTGGCCGATGCCAAATAGTACTGAATCGCGCCGGACGACGACGCTCAAAGGGAATCCATTTGCGCTTGCCGGTCCGCAACTACGGCCTGGCGACGAAGCGCCTGATTTTACAGTGGTCGATTCTACCCTGCAGGAAATTAATCTCCAGAAAACGGGACACGGTGTGCGCATTTTCAGTGTGCTCCCGTCTCTCGATACTCCGGTTTGCGACGCACAGACACGCCGCTTTGATACCGAAGCGGAGAAATTGTCCGATGTAAGCATTTTCACCATCAGCATGGATCTGCCTTTTGCGCAGAAGCGCTGGTGCGGAAATTACGGGGTCAATCGGATTGCCATGCTCTCCGATCATCGGAGCGGATCGTTTGGCGAGCATTACGGAACCCTGATTCCGGACCTTCGTATCGAATGCAGAGCCATCTTCGTGGTGGACACTGACAACAAGCTCCGTCACGTAGAATACGTTAAGGAAGTGGGTGACCACCCGAACTACGAAGCCGCTTTAGCTGCGGCCAAGGCGGCTGTCGAACAAACGGCTGTTTCCAAACCGTAGCGGCCGGGCTAGATTCGTTAAGCGGTGTGGGCAAGGGGAATCGCCCCGTGGTGAAACCCTTCGGGAAGGCTTGCGGTGATGAACCAGAAATTCTCAATCGCGCGCACCACCTTTACATACTCATGAAAGTCATGAGGTTTTGTAATGTAGCAGTTAGCGTTCAGTTCGTAGGCCTGGTTGATGTCCTCATCCGCATGTGAGCTGGTCATTACCAAAACTGGTATCTGCTTCAAAGCGGGAGATGCTTTCACTTCGGCAAGCACTTCGCGGCCGTTCTTGCGAGGCATATTTAGATCCAGCAGCATCAGATCCGGGCGGCTCGCTTTTCCTTCCGAATTGTGCAGATAATCCATTGCCTCGATCCCGTCTTTGGCAACGGCAATTTGGACCGGCACCGCCGCGCCCTTGAGCGCCTCCCGGATCAGGCGAACGTCGGCAGGGCTATCTTCGACGACTAGAACATTCAGGGACCGCAACGTGCTACTCCACCTAAGGTCTGAGCAACTATAGCTCCAAACTTTTATACACGTAGCCATTGCATTTGCAAGGCATCCCGGCCCTGCCGGGTTTTCGCGGGGAAGAAAAGCCCAGGCATCTACTTACAATCCGGCAAAAATTGCGATCCGGCGGGAATCCCCCGACTGCCTGTTTGACATTCCGCTAAACTGCTTCTTATCATTAAGATTCCGTTGCTCGCGTGGCGGCTGAGGCCAATCCGATCTTTAATCGCGCCCAGGGCACTTGAAAGAGCTGGAGGATCCTTGATCAAGCTAGACATCATCAATGAGGTCGTAAACCGCACCGGAATAACAAAAACGAAGGCGGAGATGGCCGTCGAAACTGTTTTCGAGACGATGAAGAAGGCGCTGAGCGAGGGGGATCGGATCGAGTTAAGAGGATTCGGGATCTTCAATGTGCGGCCCCGAAAGACAGGAATTGGCCGGAATCCCAGGACCGGCGCCGAAGTCGCTATTCCGCCCGGCAAAGCCGTCCGCTTCAAGCCCGGTAAGGAACTGCAGACACTGCAGTAATAGACGTGTCTAAGCCGGGAGCCACAGGCCGAATCGAGAGCCTGGAAGACGCGCCGGAGTTTGTCTTCCGCCGTCTATGGTCACAAGGGTGGTGGCTGAATCTGCTGCTGTTTACCTTGACACTCATTTCCACCACGGTCTTTGGCTCTGCCTTGGTGCAGGGCTTTTCAACAGGCCAGCCGCTGGATGTTGCCACCGTGTTTTCCGGCTATGCCGCGTTGGTTCATGGCGACATGCACGTGTGGGCTGGTCTGCAATTCTCTATACCACTTCTCCTCATCCTACTGGCTCATGAATTCGGTCATTACGTCGATTGCAGGCGCTGGAAAGTGGACGCGAGTCTTCCTTACTTTCTTCCTTCCCCAACCCTGTTTGGAACGTGCGGAGCCTTCATCAGAATTCGAGCGCCCATCTACTCGCGAAAGGCTCTTTTCGATATCGGGGTCTCGGGGCCAGTGGCCGGGTTCGTGGTTCTGCTTCCATTTTTGATTCTCGGGGTTTCGCTGTCGCGAATCACCCCAGTCGCGGCGCACCAGACGCACTTCATTTTCGGAACACCGCTCGTGCTGCGTGTGCTTGAACTGATGCGATTCCCGCACGCGCCTTCCATTTACATTTCCCTTCACCCCATGGCAATGGCCGCGTGGGCAGGCCTGCTGGCGACTGCCATCAATCTCCTGCCGATGGGACAACTCGATGGCGGCCATATCTTGTACGCCGTGTTGGGCGAGCGCTGGCACCGCCGTATCACTCATCTCTTTATCGCCGTTCTCGTCGGGCTCGGGTTTTTCTACTGGGCGTGGTGGGTCTGGGCGGCGCTGCTCTTCCTGTTCGGCCGCCGCCATCCGCTGGTGTACGATCAAACCGCTCTCTCGCGTGGCCGCATCTGGCTCTCCGCCGCCGCCCTCGGGATGTTTGTGCTTTCTATTTCACTTGTTCCGGTGAGCATATCGTAGATCGCCGGGCATGAAGATTTCAGCAACTATCATTACCTTCAACGAAGAACGAAACATAAGCCGTGTTGTCGAAAGCCTGCGCTGCTGCGATGAGATTTTGGTGCTCGATAGCGGATCGAACGATCGCACAGTGGAGATCGCGACGAAGCTCGGCGCGCGTGTGGAGGAGGCTTCCTGGCATGGTTACGCCGCGCAGAAGAACATTGCCGCGCAACTCGCAACTCACGACTGGATTCTGTCCCTGGATGCAGACGAAAGCGTGAGCGAGGCTCTTGAAGCTGAGATCTGGCATATCAAGAAATCCGGTCCGGAATTCGATGGGTACACCATGCCGCGTCTGGCTCAGTATCTGGGGCGCTGGATTCTGCATAGCGGCTGGTATCCGGATCGAAAAGTCAGGTTGTTCAACAAACAAAGGGCGAAATGGATTGGCGATTTCGTCCATGAATCCGTTGAGGTGCAGGGCTCAGTCGGCCATTTGCGATCGAACCTGTTGCATTTCACCTGCAGTTCGCTATCGGAGCATTTGCGGACCATGGAGAGTTACACTACCTTGGCGGCGCAGGAGATTGCCGCGCGGGAACAGAACATCGCGCTCAGCAGACTCCTCCTCGATCCGCCCTGGACATTCCTGCGAACCTATCTGTTCCAACTGGGATTCCTGGATGGCATGGAGGGGTTGAGCATCGCCTATATGGCCGCTTTTTACAATTTTGTGAAATATGCCAAGGCGCGGTACATGAGCCCCGGCCGGAAACTATAAAGTTGCGCATTCTTCACGTGGATACCGGCGTGCAAATGCGGGGCGGCCAAAGGCAGGTATTGCTGCTTATGGACAGCCTTCGTCACGCTCACCACAAATGCGTGCTGCTTGCCCGGAAAGATCGCCCGCTTTGGCAGGCCGCCATTGCCGCCGGGTTCGAAACACATCCGGCTGGTCTGACGGCACTTTGGCGTCATTCGATACAAGCCGACATTGTTCACGTTCATGATGCCCACGCTCATACCCTTGCCGCAATCGGCTCTCGACAAAGGTTCGTGGTCTCGCGCCGCGTGGCGTTTCCTATCGGCCGTTCGGTTCTCTCGTGTTGGAAATACAGGCGCGCCGGGCGCTATCTGGCCGTCTCGCGGTTCGTCGCGAGACAACTGATCGAAGCTGGCATTTCAGAGAGCAGGATCGATGTAGTTTACGACGCTGTTATGCCGGGCGATGCCTCAGGCGATTGGCGCCCTCAGTATCCCGCTGTCGGGCTCGCGTCCGCCGATCCGCAGAAGGGCCGCGATCTTCTGGTTCAAGCGGCCGATCTTGCGAAGATCGATCTGGTGCTTTCCGAAGATCTCGTCCACGACCTTCGCCGCGCATCGATGTTTGTTTATCTTACCCGATCCGAAGGCCTCGGATCGGCCGCTCTGCTCGCAATGAGTATGGGCGTGCCGGTAATCGCCAGCCGCGTCGGGGGATTGCCGGAGATTGTTGAGAACGGCGTCTCAGGTCTCCTCGTTGAAAATGATCCTGGCGAAGTCGCGGCTGCGATGCGGCATTTATTTGAAGATCACAATCTCACCCGGCGTGTCATTCAAAACGCCAGGGCAAATGTCCGGGCTCACTTTTCCGAAAACAACCTGGTGACGGCAACGCTGGCCTCTTACCGGAGGGCGCTTGCCCACTGAGCCACAATTTCTCTACGTCGTTCTTGCCGCCCTCTTCGGGCTGCTCTTCGGCAGTTTCCTGAACGTTTGTGTTTACCGCTTACCACGCGATTTGTCCGTAGTTGCGCCCCGTTCGTTTTGTCCCGAATGCGGCCAGCAGATCGCATGGTACGACAACCTGCCCCTGCTCAGCTACGCTGTTTTGCGCGGGCGCTGCCGGCACTGTGAGAAGCCGATTGGCATCCGCTATTTTCTTGTAGAGCTCACGACGGCCATTCTGTTCGTGCTGACGGTTTCCGAGTATGGACCAACTTTGGCGGCCTTGAAATGGGCGGTTTTCGACGCCATTATGCTAACGCTTTTTTGGACAGACTTCGAGGAACGTATCCTCCCCGACGAACTCACTCTCGGCGGCATTCTTGCCGGTTTGATCTTTTCCGCATTCGTCAGCGTTCCTGGACTGTCGGAAATCCTGATCTCGGGACCGGCTTCCCGAAGCCGCTCTTTTGCCGATGCGGTCATCGGAGGGTTGGTTTTATCCGTGCCGATTTGGATCCTTGGCTGGGCATACGGGCGGATGAGAAAGCGAGAGGCGCTCGGGCTGGGCGATGTGAAGTTGCTTGCCGCGATGGGCGTCTTTTTAGGTCTCGAGAATGGTCTTTTTGCGTTGTTGATCGGTGCTGTCACCGGTTCCGTGCTCGGCTTGGCCTATATTTTATGGAAACGGAAGGATGCGGGGACATACGAACTGCCGTTTGGGAGTTTCCTGTGCTTTGGCGCGGTAATCGCTCCGTTAATTAACAGGCGATAAACCACCGCCTTCGTGTACTATAGGACTTTACGTTATGAAGGAACTGCTTCAGGCTCTTTCTCCCGGTGAGCGTGACTGGCGAATTGCAACACAGTTGGATCCAAAGCGTGTTCCCGCGCATATCGCCATTATTATGGACGGGAACGGCCGTTGGGCTCGGCAACGGAATTACCCCCGCATCCTGGGCCACAAGGCGGGTGTCGATCCAGTCAGAATGGTGGTTGAAACCGGCGCACAGCTTGGTCTGGAGGCTCTGACCCTATACGCGTTTTCCGTTGAAAACTGGAAGCGCCCACGGCATGAAATTGAGGGCCTTTGGCGGCTGCTGCGCTTTTATCTCCGCCGCGAATTGGCCAATCTCATGCGAAACGATATCCAGTTGGTCGCCATCGGGCGTCTTGAATTGCTGCCCGGAGCGGTTCAGGAAGAGCTCCAGAACGTGATGGACAAAACCGCCTTGAACAGGGGAATGCGTTTAAACCTTGCTATTAACTATGGTGGCCGCACGGAATTGGTTGACGCCATGAATGCCTTGCTTGACAACGCGCGGCTCGAAGGCAATCTGGATTCCTTGGAAGTTACCGAAGAAGCGATCTCAAGCCACCTATATACAGCGGGCTTGAAAGACCCGGATCTGCTGATACGGACCTCTGGAGAGATGCGGATCAGCAACTTTCTTCTGTGGCAAATTGCGTACGCGGAACTGTACGTCACCGAGACTCTGTGGCCGGACTTCACGCGTACGGAACTGCTCGAGGCCATCTCCAATTATCAGAATCGCGACCGGCGCTTCGGCGGCCTCACCATGAGTTCTCCGGCCCCGGTTGACAGTTCGCCGCTCTTGCTCGAAGAAGAGGTTTTAGAACTACCGCTGGCGTGATAAGCCTTATAGGGTGACATCACCCCTCTCATGCGGCGCCTGATTACTGGAATCGGGCTCCTCGCGATCGCTGTCTACCTGATTTTCTTCGCACCCCACGCGATATTTGTGGCAGCAGCCGTCTGCATGGGCGTGCTCTGTTATTGGGAGTACGCGGGGCTCGTCGCCGCGCATTCCATTCCCAGGCCCGGCATTTACGGTCTGCTTTCCGGACTCCTCATCCTGTTTTGGCCATATCTCGCACACGCCGCTGACATCGGGCTGCTTCCCGGTCTGACTGCTCTGATGGTGCTGGCGTTCATAGGCTCACTGCGCGATACCAACCTGCGGAACGTGCTACCGCAGGTTGCTGCTGTCCTGCTCGGCGCATTCTACGCCTTTGCGCCCTGGCGGTTTGCCATCGAGTTGCGCAGCGACAGCGTCCATTTGCTGTTTTTCGCTCTTGCTCTGAATTGGGCTGGGGATACGACTGCGTACTATATAGGCCGCCAGTTCGGCCGCCACAAGCTGGCGCCCGTGGTAAGCCCAAAGAAAAGCTGGGAGGGAGCCTTTGCGTCCGTTGCGGGCTCGGTGATATTCGGTTTGCTATATCTGGGGCACTTTTTGCCGCTGCTGCCGTGGTGGGAAATCGTCATCATCGCGATCTTGGGAAACATTGCCGGGCAGTTCGGCGATCTCGCGGAATCAGCCATGAAGAGGGGTGCCGGAGTGAAGGACAGCAGCAACATTTTACCCGGCCACGGCGGGATGCTGGACCGGGTAGATAGCAGTTTGTTTGCGCTTCCAATTGTCTATATTATTTATCTTGTCGCAAAAACAATTACCTGAGCTTTGTTGTTTCAATTTGGTTGAATTACACCAGGAACTCCGCCTTAAGTTGAACCATGACATGCTGCAATAACAGTGAAACCATGCTTGTCACCTTGGCGGGATCCGTTTAACTTAAACGAGCTGGACTTAATTGACCATGAAGTTCACGTCGGAATCAGATGTAGAAGAGTCCGTGCCCCAAAGAGCTTTCGTCCCCCAGAGAGCCTTATCCGCATCCGTGCCCGAAGTGCCCCACAGCGCCTTGGTTCCCCACAAACCCTTCGTTCCCCAGAGCACTTTGAAGCCTGAAACGGAGCCAGTGGCCCAGACAGCCTGGCTCGCTCCGACAAGAGAATTGTTCTCCGCGACCACCGAGGTCCCCCAAACCGTCTGAGTTCCCCACAGCGCCTTTGTGCCGGTTATCGGGGTCCCATTCCAGACAGAGGAAGGATCGTAGACAAGGTACACGTTTCCAGAAGCCGAATCAAAGCTGGCCGTAGGCGACATCGCTGTGCCGGCCGCCAAATCTTTGTTAGCCAGTGCCGCAGCCAGGTCAAGATAGCCAGCGCCGACTGTTAGCATGTCGTATTGGCTTACAAAGGTTTCGCCGGTGACCGGGTCAACCGCCGTGCTGGAGCTGGGGAAGGTCTTATAAGCACTCTTCATAAGCCGCGCCTTAACCTGATCGGGAGTAAGCGAGGGATGGGCCTGGAGCATGTCGGCAACTGCGCCGCTGACAACCGGCGTCGCCATGCTGGTGCCGTTCAACATCAGGAACTTGCTGGATACCGAGCTGCTTCCCGTGGACTGGTAGTACGATAGCGGGACAGCATTTCGAGGGTCGATGGCGAGCGTTGATCCCGGAGCAAGAAGCGAAACCACATGGTTGCCGGGAGCCACGATGTCCGGCTTCACCACTTCATCAATCGCGGTCGGCCCTTTTGAGCTGTAGCTGGCAATCAGATCATCGCTGCGGGGATAAGTGCTCATGGCCTTCATGGCCCCGACGGTGATGACGTAAGGATCGTTGCCCGGCGACTCAATCGTGCCATAGCCGCTCGTTCCCACGGAATTATCCCGGCCATCGTTTCCAGCGGCGGTGATCACCATAATCCCGGCTTTCCAGGCCGCTTCAACTGCCTGGCAAAGTGGATCTTTCGAATAGCTCTCGTAAACCGGACGGCCCAATGAGAGGTTGATAACGCGAATGTTGTAGCTTTGTTTTAAGGCGATGGCGCGCTCGATGGCAGCGATTACGGTGCTGTCCGAGCCCTGGCCGTTCGCATCCAACACGCGCAGGTTAATAATTGAGGCGTTCGGCGCAACCCCCACAAAGGAGCGCGTACAGTTGAAACACTTGGAACTAATGCCGTTTGCTCCAATGATGCCGGCCACGTGAGTGCCGTGCCCGTATTGATCCGTTCCATTGCCGCCGATAAAGTCCTGCGTGTAGACCACGCGGGAAAGCAATCCGAGAATCTTCAGATCGGGAGTCGCATCGATACCGCTGTCGATGACCGCGACACCGACTCCATTCCCTGTCAGGTTGGCTTTCCAGGCGGTGCTTGCGTTAACCGCCGCAGTTGAGTAATCGAGCTGACCGGCAAGCGGCCGGTCCGCAGATATATAAGTAACAGTCGGATCGTTCGCGAGAGTTTGTAACGACGAAGCAGGAACCGTATATACAGCAGCGTGCAGGACGCTGAATACCACGTTTACAACGCCGCCCAAAAGGTTCACAGCGCCGCCAACGACACCGCCTAGAAGCCCGCCGAGTAAGCCGGTATTCTGATTGGTGGTAGTCGACGGCATCTGCGAGTACTGGACAATAACTCTAACGTTCGAATTGGGATCGATGCCCTGTAGATCCGGTGAGATCTTGGACGAATCGGCGAGTAGGACTGTCCCGCCGAGCAGCGCTAGTGTCAACACTGCAGTGCATTTCTTCATGTTTTGAACTTCTTTCGTGGCGAGTAACACGCCAATCATTTATCCTTCAGTTCCATATCGGAACGCTTCGCCAGCGATTTTAGTTGCGAAAACCCAGGCGAGTACTACTGAAGCATGTGAAAGAAGACAATTCGATTGAGAATTACTGGGTGGGATCGCATCTCTCCGCGCCAAGCACATTGGGGACGCGGCATGCTGGGGGACCTGTCGACGCGCTGTCGACCAATCCCCCCTGTTTTAGGCTGATAGGCGAATAGGAGTAGCTGTTCCCGAATCGAAGGACTACGAACCGGCCGTTTTGCTCCGCGCGGACTTGTGTGAACGAGTTCCGGCTTCTTCGGTTTCCGTCTCTAATCCCAAATTCTGGCTCGCTTCGTCCAATATCGGCGCGCATACTTGGGTCAGGAGTTTATCAGTCTTCTCCTCCTCTTCCAGAGTCTGGCTTAGCAGCTTCGCGATCTTCTGCTCGCCAAGCTTCTCCGCAATCGCCCGGAGCGTTCCGTAGCCGGAAATTTCATAGTGTTCCACTTTCTGCGCTGCAGCGGCCAGGCCCAAGTCGGCGATTGACTGTTCCTTTTCCTTGCCCTCGGTAATCTTTTCCTGACCTTCCTCAACTAAACCTTGCATGCCCTTGCATACCTTCGTTTTCGGTTTTGCACCGAGAAGCTCGAAAGCCTGCTCCAGGCGCTGCACGTGGCCCTGCGTTTCCTCTAAGTGCTTTTCGAATGCCTGCTTCAGCTCCGGGTCATGGGCGGCTTTGGCCATTTTCGGAAGGGCCTTCACCAGTTGATGTTCAGCATGAAGCAGATCCTGCATTTCCTCGATAAGTAAGTGTTGCGTTTCAGGCATGTAAGTACGATTCACCTCTGCAAAATTGACGCTTACCTTCCAATTTCCGCATCATGATTTCGCCCCGGCGGCGCGATTGGCACCCCGCAAAGCCCGCGAAATCCGGCTATTCATCCTTTTTGATAATGCTGATGGAGCCGATCGGCTCCAGGACGGCGTATTTGATCTGTGCCAGTGTTTTTACAGCCTTCACGCGCGCGGCAGCCATCACATCCACGTCCTGGACGCGCATTTTGCCCATTGTTTCGGTCTGCCATTGGCCATTATTTAAGAGCAGCAGCGGCGTCCCATCTACTAACAGTCCGAAGCGGGGGAAGCGCTGTTTCAGGTAGGAAACCAGTCGATGCATCAAGCCCACCGTGATTACGGCGCATACGGAGTTTACCTCCGAATAATCATCTCCCACGGTCGCCAGGATGATCACGCCGCCGATCAAGAAGATCAGCACAAACTCGAACGGCGTCATCTGCGCGCCCGGGCGGCGGCTGAGAATACGCACCGTGAGCAGCAGGAAGAAATAGCCGGCAATGGCATGGACAATCGTATGCACTGAGATCCTCCTTTAGGGCATGACCGTAATGGTCAGGTTCAGCGTTTCCGAGCCCAGCACACGCAGGCTGAGGTGAGACATGCCGGGCGAGGCCGGCTCCATCTCGAATTCCACGGACGCCGGGCGGATGCTGACGGGAAACGTGTACAGAATCCCGCCTTGCCCGATGATGGAGCTCGCGGGCTGCGGCACTACGCGCCGGTTGCCAAGCGGTTTCACCAGGCTTTCACTTGCCCAAACCTGCACTTTGCCGTTGCGGATTGCATTCGGTCCGAACTGAATTCTCAAAATGGGGGGGTCGGAAGCGCTCGATGCGCTCATATTTCACATCCATGGTCCCGTCGTGCGTCTTCTCTTGCGCATTGGCTGCCCAGCCGCGTCCAAAGACGCCCAAGGCATCCAGGACGACGATCACAACGAATACAACCCACATCGTGCGCTCAAAACGCCACCAGCGGTGTTGAAAACGGAGATCGGACCCGACTGCAATTTCGTCGTTTACTTTCGTAACGCTATCGGTGACCGGTTGGGTGGGTGGGTGGTGAGTGTGGCATGAGACTACGAGCTCTCTTTCGCCGGAATAATGCTGATTTCGCCATTCCGTTCGAGAATCGCGTATTCGATATCGTCCAGCGTCTTTACCTTCATTGCGAGCCGTAGCCATAACCTCGCTGTCCTGCATCCGCATGTTTGTCATTGCTTCCGTGCGCCACTGCCCTTTTTCCAGCAGCACGAGCGGCATTCCGTCGATGACGCGGCCGATGGCCGGCGAAACTTGTTTCAGCCAGGAAAGAACAAAATGGGTGACCGCGATGGTGGCGATGGTACACAGCGCGTTGGTGAGGGACCGGTCATCCCCGACCATGGGCGTTAGCGTGACTCCGCCCATAAAGAAGATGAGAACGAATTCGAACGGCGTTAGGTGCTTTCCGGGTCGCTTGCCAACCACGCGGACCATGAACACGAGAAAGCAGTAGCCGAATATTGCTCGAAAGGCGGCGTCCATCGAACGCTCCTATCTAAAAAGTCATAGATAAGAGGCGGGGAACTCCGTTTCGATTACTCCCGCAAACATAGGAAGCTTCACGAGGAAACGGCGAACTGAGATACGACCTCAACCGGGCAACATGGTGGCCAACCATCTCCATTTTTTAGGCGATAGGTGCGTTGGCCGGCGGGGTCGGCGCGCGAGCGGCCTGCCGGCAGAGTACCGTAGGCCGCCCATGTATCAAGCGATCAGCACGTTGCCGAGCGCTTAGCGCGATTTTGCCGCATCCGTACAAAAATGACTGAGCCGATCAATCCACAACCCAACATACCAGCCGATGGCGGTTCCGGAGTGCCCTCTGGAGCCGTTGCGTCCGTTGTAAACGCTCCGCTTACAACCGGGCGATAGGGACTACAGTTGAAGCACTCAACGCTGCCCGATCCGCCACCCCAGGTATTTAGGTTGACGTCCACGGTTCCTCCTGCGTCGGTCAATGCCGACACAGGTGTCAGCCTCAGTTGGCGGGTACTACCGTTCGCCATAAAAAGATATTCCTTTTCATAGCCGGCCACCTGATAATAAGCGCCCGCGGTTGAATCCGCCGGCGTATAAGTGAAAGCGGAGAGTGTGCCCGAGGTAGTGCTAATGTTCCAATTACTTAGGGTTTGGGAATCAGCATCCCAATCAAAGGTTCCGGTCGCGGTCGCGTCGTCATTGAACGTTATGGCATTCAGGCTCCAGTTGACAGTGGAGGCAGAGCCGATCTGCGCTACAACGAGCGCCGATGTCAACAGCAGAAAATTTTTGTAAGTCAAAGATTGTCCTTAAAGACTGCCAACTTCTTCCTTCACAGCGTTAGAACTGAATATGTCCCGGGATGATGGGGCTTATATCTTGAAATGTATGTAAGAAGAACCTGAGTGATAAGTACGCACACGCTCAGATGGCCACTTCGTTTGAGAACCGAATGGTCGTGAAGCACTCTGGCCGGTGCGTGTCGTAGGCGCCGTGTGGTGTCCAGACCCAGGCAGGATGTGGCTCTATCTCCACACCGGCCGCCTTCAACTTCTCGAACCGGCCAAAGAACATTCGCCAAACGTCACCCTCACGCGGAGGCAGCGGCCGATTGTTTGCCAGAGGCTTCATTCCGGCCCACGGAATACCTAACTCCACTGTCCACCCGCGGTCGACGACGGAGTCGTCATTGATCCGTCCGTCTACATGGACCGCACATCGCAGACCCGGAAGGTCCCAATCGAGAAACGCCCATCTGGCACCGCGCGGGTGCGTACCCCGCCAGAAGGTCTCCGCGTTCCGATCATCGTTCCCGGCAAAGGACAGGACATTACGACGAGTAAGGTCCCACTCCTTCACATCAAACTTGTCGAATGCATCTTTCCATATGAAAAACACTTCGTATACGGTCCCAAGAGCGTTGACCTCAAATTCGTAATAGCAGTCTCCGCCATCGATAAACAGTTCGAGATCGTTGTCCAGAAATATCAGAGAATCGCGCTCAGTCAGGCTGGCCTTCACGAACGGCTCCTCGGCCCAGAATGCCACGTACAGAAATTCGTCATCCCATAAGGCGGCTGCCCGGGTATCGTAAAAGCCGGGCTCGCCGGATGCCATGTCGACGAATCGCGGAGACTTCTGGGCGGCGTGCCACGATGGGTGATCAAGCTTGCCGTTTAGAGCTGGTTTGGATGCCACTCTTCGACAGATGTACTCCGCATTCATGGCAGGATTTTATCAACCGGCCACAACGCTTATGGTCGTTCCAGGCAGGCATTCGATGCGTGTTGTTACACTTTTTTCCTGGGAAGAAGGACCGAAACGCATTGTGATCCGATCAGCTTTTGCACTCATCCGCAGACTCAGTCTGTTATCGCTCTGGGCTCTACCTCTGACCTGCGCTGCACAGCCGTCTACGCCCGCGCCCCAACTGGTTGAAAAGGGCGGGCGGCATGCATTCCTGGTCAATGGCTCGCCATACCTGATCCTGGGAGCGCAGATCGGAAATTCGAGCAGTTGGCCCGAAGTCTTGCCGGAGGTCTGGCCCGCGCTCGAGGCCATGCACGTGAATACCGCCGAAGCTCCCGTTTACTGGGAACAGATCGAACCCGAGCCGGCGCACTTCGATTGGACCAACGTAGACGCACTGCTCGATGGTGCGCGCGCTCATCACATGCATTTGATCGTGCTGTGGTTTGGCACCTGGAAGAACGGCAACGATCACTATGTCCCCCTCTGGGTGAAGCGCGATCCGGCGCACTTCCCGCGCATGCTGAACCGTTACGGCACGCCGCTCGATGTGCTCTCGGCCAATTCATCTGCAAACCTGGATGCCGATCGACGAGCCTTCACTGCGTTGACTCGTCATTTGGCTGAGCGCGACGGGCAAGAACATACCATTCTCATGATCCAAGTGGAGAACGAATCGGGCGCTATAGGGACGGTTCGCGATTATTCTCCGGAGGCGAACCGCCAGTTTGCGGGGGCTGTTCCGGCCGAACTTGTGGAGGCGCTCAATCGCAAACCGGGCACCTGGGCCGAAGTGTTTCCCGGCAACGCCGACGAAGTGTTTCAGGGCTGGGCGCAGGCGCGGTACATCAACGCAATTGCCGAGGCCGGAAAACGTGAGCTGCCGATTCCGATGTACTGCAACGTTTGGCTCGCCTATCCGCCTGCGGAGCTGCCCGAACGGCGGATCCCAATTCCCGGGATCGGCTATCCCTCCGGCGGCCCGGTGCAAACCATGCTGAGCTTGTGGAAGATTGCCGCGCCATCTATCGACGCGATCGGCCCGGACATTTACAGCAGCGATCCAGGGTTTTATCTGCACATACTCAACACGTACAATCGACCGGACAATCCGCTGTGGATTCCAGAAACCGGTCAGGGCAACGCGTTCGCTCCGTTCTTCTTTGCCGCGCTCGGCCGGGGAGCCATCGGCTTTTCTCCCTTCGGAGTAGACCGGGTAAATGCGCGGCCGGCAGCCGGCGACATGCTAACGGCGCATGCCGAAAACTACCATCTGTTCGCCCCGATGGACCGGACCATAGCCAAGCTGAATTTCGCCGGTGAGGTACAAGCTGCGATTGAAGCAGCGGGCGGCACGGAACAGGAATTGCTGTTCGAAGGATCATCCAATAGCACTCGCAAACTCGAGAACACCGCCGCGCTTCCGGGCGTCGAAACACTGGCGAACGCGACCGTGCCGCTCGCCGAAGCAGGCTCGCCCGCGACACGCGCCGCCGATGCAAAGGGAGCGTGGGCCGCCGATATTCGCTTCGGTTTTCCGCAAAGAGATGGCCAGCATCCGCCCGGCAACAGCGATCACCTGGGCCGAGTAATGGTTGCGCAATTAGGGCCGGATGAATTCCTGTTGGCGGGCTTTGGCGGATCCGTGTTCTTTCACCGTCCTGGTTTTCTACCAGGCATCCGCATGCAGATTCTCAAAGCCGAGCAGGGGTATTACACGGCCGCCGCTACACCCGGCGGAACCGAAACCTGGCACACGATACGCTGGCTGAACGGGGATGAAACGGATCGCGGTATCCGCTTCTTTGTCCCACCTGCCGACCGGCAGCCGCTGGTTGTGCGAATCCTGTTAGGCCGGTTCTAGCGAACGGCTGGCAAACCCGCGCATGTACCCGGCCTGTCGAAGGGCCCGTTCAAAGCTCCCGCAAATCACCTGATAGGCCACTCGATCAAACATCCCGCCTGGGGTGTGATCGGGGATGAAGCCCAGGCCCTTAGGAAGGCCTGGCGGTACTCCGGCCAGCGCTGCTGCGGCAAGTTGATCAGGATGACCGCAAAATTTGAATGGAGCCGGAGGGCGCGCGATGCCAAATTCGGCGAGAACACTCGTCAGGTGAACGTCCATGTTGGCATCAAGCAGCCACATGGAATGATTCGGTCAGTTCGGACGCTACCTGGAGAACCTCTGACAGAACATCGGGAGATAAGACGTGGTTATACGCTTTGTTGATGTCATCAAGAGTCATCCCGTTTGCAAGGCACTCCAGAATCAGAGAGACGGAGATTCGAGTACCACGAATCGCTAACTTACCGCCCAGAAGGTCGGGATCTGCGACAATCCACCGGTATTGTTTGTATCCTGCTGGTTGCCAGTCGGACATTTCCGCTCCTTCTCTCATCTTAATGGCGATCCAAAGGGGTCTTTTTTGCCGCTCAGATCATGGCCGCTCAGATCATGGCCACCGGCGGCGCAGGCTCATCCGGGCTGCCCGCGCTGCCCAGTGGCCCCCGAATCATGATGATCGCCAGAATGACCAGCACTCCGATTCCAATCAGATAAGACGGGTGATTGAAGACCTGCAGATGATCGCGAATATTCGGCGGCGCAAACTGCAGGCCGGCCCAGACCAGCCCGAGTATCGCCTCTCCCGCAATCAGCCCCGATGCAGTCAGCACGCCGGCATTATCCACTCGCGCCTTTTGCGCTTCGTTATAGCCGCGGCGGTCGGCCGCTTTGTCACCAAGCCATCGAATCAGGCCGCCTATGAAGATGGCGAAAGTTGTTTCAAACGGCAGATACATCCCAACCGAAACCAGCATGGGACTCTTCACATTCATCATGATGAAGGCGAATCCCATCAGAATCCCCACCAGGACCAGCGGCCACGGCATGTCGCCGCCCACGATTCCTTGCGCCAGCAAAGCCATCAGACCGGCCTGGGGAGCGGGAAGCTGCCGGTCTCCAAACCCGGTTCCGCCCGCGCGAATGTTCCCTTCGTGCAGCAGGACAAGCGGGAAGTACATGACCAGGCTGGCGACCACCACTGCAATGAGTTCAGCAATCTGGATGTTTCGGGGCGTGCCGCCCAGAATGTAACCGACTTTAAAATCCTGCAGCAGCTCACCGGCGACCGCGGATGAAACGCAGACCACTGCGGCCACCCCAAGCACCGCAGCTACGCCGCCGAGACCCGATACTCCCAGCGACACCATCAGCAGTGCGGCGACAATGAGCGTCGAGAGAGTTAAACCCGAAACAGGATTGTTGGAGGACCCGATCAGCCCGCACAGACTGCCCGAAACGGTTGCGAAAAAGAATCCCAGTATCAGCATGATGATTGCCGCAACAGTGCCGCCGGCAACCTGGCCCGAAAAATAGATGTACAGCGCGATCATCACCGCGAACACTGCTGCGATCAGCGCAAAAACCACTTTGGAACTCATGTAGCGTTCCGTGCGGCTCAGCGCTGCCGTGTCTTCGGCGGTCTGCTTCAAATCTCTGACCGCGCGCCGCAGTCCGGATGCCAAGCTGGTTCTCATGCGGAACAGCGTGTACGCAGCGCCCACCAGCATGCCGCCCACAGCGATCGGCCGGACAATATATCGCCAGACTGCGCCGGAAAGCTCGCTCCACGAAGCCGTCGAGGTGCCGGGAGGAAGAAACGTATTCAGCCGCGGGCCCAGGAAATAAATCAAAAGCGGAACCATGAACCCCCAGGCCAACAAGCCGCCCGAGAATTGCAGGGCCGCCAATCTTGGCCCAATGATGTAGCCGACGCCCAGATAAGCGGGACTGACGCTGGGCGCCGAGAAGGTGCTGACGCCGCCGGTTTGCAGGATATTTGTTGATCCCGCTGTTCCCAGGCGCACGCGGCTTGTGCCTAGCTGGCCGACTGATATGGCGAATTCCGAATCCGACGCGAAGAAGCCAAAGCGTCCGAGCAGGAAGATCAATCCACCCAGACCGATGTTCCAGAACAGGTACTTGGCGGCTTCGGCGCCCCGCTGGCCGGCTTTGTGAATTTCCGATGCGGCGATGGATTCGGGAAAGGGAAGCTCCGGATCTTCCACCATAATGCGCCGGACCAAGGAAATAAAAAGAACGCCCAGGACGCTGCCTACCAGAATCAGAACGGTTGTTTTCCAATACGCATCGTTAAAGCTGAAGGAGGGCCACGCCTTGGCCATCAGAAAAGCGGGAATCGTAAAGATCGCGCCCGATGCGACGCCTTCGCCGATGGACCCGCTGGTACGGGCGATGTTCTCTTCGAGCAGCGATCCCTTCCAGGCCCTGAGCACCGCCATGCTGATCACCGCCGCCGGATAGGTAGCCGCTACCGTCATGCCCGCGCGAAGGCCGAGATACGCGTTGGCTGCGCCCAGTATGACCGTCATGCAGAGTCCCAGCAGGATGGCGCGCATGGTCAACTCGCGCATTTGCATGTGCTCGGGGACGAACGGTTTGAAGGTCTTGATTTGAGTGCTCATGAAGAGATCAGGTGCTGCTATTTTACGTGTGCGCGTGCGGAACTGGGTTCCCACTCGAATATAGTCAGATTTGCCGGTCTTTTGTCACGGCCGGCAACTCGAAAAGGAGAAACGTATGGACCGTACAGGAAAAGCGCAGTGGAAAGGCGATCTGAAATCCGGAACAGGAATCATGTCCTCCGGCAGCGGAGTGCTCTCGAATACGCCTTACTCGTTTAAAACACGGTTTGAGCAGGGCAACGGCACCAATCCGGAAGAACTGCTTGCAGCGGCGCACGCAGGCTGCTTCTCAATGGCTCTTTCGCTGATGCTGCAGAACGAAGGGTTGAAGGCCGACAGCATTGAAACCACCTGCACCATTTCGCTTGAGAAAGAAGGGGATGGTTTCGCCATCAAGCGCAGCCGCCTCGATATGAAGGCAATCATTCCGGGAGCTTCGGAAGAAGCATTTCAACGCGCAGCCAATGCCGCCAAGGAAGGCTGCCCGGTTTCGAAGCTGTTCGACACGGAGATCACGTTGAACGCTAAGTTGGAGAATTCGTCGGCTGCGGGAAATGGATAAACGCGAGCGCATTGTGAAGCGTGCCGCGCGCGAACTGCGCGACGGCTATTACGTGAACCTTGGCATCGGTATGCCGACATTGGTGGCGAACTACGTCCCGCCCGGCATCGAAGTGATTTTGCAATCCGAGAACGGGATGCTGGGTGTCGGTCCGTATCCGGTGGAAGGCTCTGAAGATCCCGACCTGATCAACGCGGGCAAAGAGACCGTAACGGAGCTGCCGGGCACCGCCTATTTTTCGAGCGCGGATTCCTTCGCTATGATTCGCGGTGGTCACATCGACCTCAGCATCCTGGGCGCGATGGAGGTTGACGAGGAAGGAAACCTTGCAAACTGGATGGTGCCCGGAAAGTTGGTCAAGGGAATGGGCGGCGCCATGGACCTAGTAGCCGGCGCGCGGCGCGTGATTGTTGCTATGGAGCATACGACAAAAACCGGCACGCCGAAAATTCTTAAGAAATGCACGCTTCCCCTCACGGGCCTGAAAGTAGTGAACATGATCATGACGGAAATGGCGGTAATTGAGGTTGTGCGTGAAGGCCTTCTGCTGAAAGAGCTTGCGGAGGGGCTCACTGTACAGGATGTACAAAACGCCACGGAACCTAAGCTGATCGTGCGCGACCCCGTCCCGTCATTCTGAATCTCCTGGCGATACACTTTACATTCGTGCAACGCAGAACATTTTTGAAAAACGGCTTGAAGAGCGCGGGCTGGCCTCTTGCGGCTGGCCTTACAACAGGCGTGGCGGCTGCGGCGTCCGCGAAAGCGCCCGGGCCGATGAAGATCACGCGCATTCGCTTCTATCACAACCCGAACGGCCGGCCGATTTTCAATCAAAGCTACAACATCGTGACCATCGAGACCGACGCCGGAATCATCGGCATTGGTGAAGGCGGCTCGCCGGATACAGTAAAGCAGTGCGCGGCGATGATCGTCGGGGAAGATCCGTGGCGTATTGACCGGCTCTGGCAGATTATGTTCCGCGGATATTTCTACCCGGCAGGCCGCGAGAAATTAGATGCGCTTGGCGCGATCGACCTCGCCCTTTGGGACATCAAAGGGAAGGCCCTCGGCGTACCTGTTTACGACCTCCTCGGTGGAATGTCGCGCAATCACGTCGAGTGCTATTCAACAGGTTTTCCAAACAAAGGAACCGCGCGGGAATCGGCGCATGCCTGCATGGAAGCAGGCTTCCGCGCCTATCGGACATCCGTCGTCGATGCGCTCAAAGGGCAGGGATTCCAATCGCACGAAGTGGTTCATCGCACTTACGACCATTGCGTTCAGATTCGAGAAGGCGTTGGCAAAGACGGGGATTGGGCCATTGATTATCACACCCGGCTTGATCCGCCGGACGCCGTGCGTTTAAGCACATTGATTGAGCCGCTGGAGCCCTACTTCGCGGAAGATCTGATCCGCTCCGAAAACTCGGATGTGTACCGCGAATTGCGGCAAAAGGTGAAGGTGCCTATTGCCGTGGGTGAGCAGTTCGGCTCGAAATGGGACACTAATGGGCTCATTGAGCAGCAGCTTATTGACTACTCGCGGACCACTTTGCCCAACGTCGGCGGCATCACCGAGTATATGAAGATCCAGGCGCTTTGCGAGACCCACTACGTGGGCTTGATCCCGCACTTCACGGGTCCTGTTTCGGAAGCGGCCCTGGTGCATGCCTGCGGCGTGTTTTCCGGCCCCGTCATGATGGAAATGGTGGGTGAGACGCCTGCTCAGCAGCCCCACCTACCCGAATCGTTCGATTTCCGTAAGGGCAAAATGTATCCGAACCGGCGTCCCGGCCTGGGCGTCACGCTGGATACGAAGCCGCTGCAGCTTGCCGCCGAGATCACGGAGAAAGACCGCTACCGCGTCACGCCTATTTATGAGCGCCCGGACGGCTCCGTAACGAACTGGTGAGACGAGGAACTGAGCAGTAGGATTAGAAAAGGAGCGCAATACATGAAGCGAGACATTTCTTCAACCGGTGTTACTCGTCGCGACATCCTGGCAACCGGCGCAAGCGCGGTCGCCGCCCTGGGGCTGCCGGCATTAAGCAAGGCCGCCGCACCCGCCAGCACTGTGGCAATTGTGCGCTGCCGTGATTACGGCGATTTCCGCCCGAAGCTCGCTGCAGCTTTCGACCAGATTGGCGGAATTGAGACGTTGGTTCGCGGGAAAACCGTCGGCTTGAAACTGAACCTCACAGGCAACCCGAAAAATTTCCCGCTGACGCCCGATCTTCCCTACCGCACGAACGGCGAGACTGTGGCGAACACCGTCTATCTGCTCGCCAAGGCGGGCGCAAAACGCGTCCGAATTATTGAAAGCTTCTTTCCGGCTAGCGAAGACCTCAGCTTATGGGCGCGCTACGGTATCGACGTGAATGCCGTGAATAACATGGGCACGAAGGTCGATTGGGAAAATGTGCAGAACCTCGGCAAGTACAAACAGTATGTCCGGTTGAAGGTGCCGTGGGGCGGGTACATGTATCCCGCGTACTACCTGAACCGCGCGTTTGTCGATTGCGACGTCTACACTTCTCTTTCAAAGCTAAAGAACCACTGGATTGCCGGTGTGACCATGTCGATGAAGAACAATTTCGGCGACACGCCCTGCTCGTTGTATGGCGGCGATTGTGGCGTCGATGGCAATGAGCATCCAACGAAGGAGCGCGGCCCCGTTCTGCATCAAGGTAAGACGAAAGCTCCTGCTGGAGTGGACGCGGAATTGCACCCTGATTCACCGCGCGATCCTGGCTACCGCGTGCCGCGCATCCTGGTCGATCAGGTAGGCATACGGCCCGTCGATCTCGCCATTGTGGATGGAGTGGAAACGGTTCGGGGCGGGGAAGGCCCATGGCTCCCCGGCGGTGTGGAGAAGATGACTCCCGGCGTGATTATTGCAGGGCGCAATCCGGTCTGCGTCGATACAATCGGCATGGCCGTGATGAGCTACGACCCGAAGGCAGATCGCGGATCGTCGCCATTCATTCGAGGAGACAACTCGCTCAAGCTGGCCGAGGCGGTCGGAATCGGGACAACCGATCTGAGCCGCATCGAGGTCGTCGGCCTGAGCATCAAGCAGGCGAAGATCGATTTCGGTCCGGGCGCAGTTGGAAAGACGCTGAAAGAACTGCGGGGGTAGACGGGCGTGGCGTTTACCGCCGAAAATATCGCCAGAAAACGCCCGCAACGGCGAGAAGCGGCACGGCGAGCAGCAGCCCAAGCGGACCGAACAGAAAGCTGCCGGCGAGAAGCGCCACGAACACCGGCAATGGCTTCAGCCCGAGCGGCTTGCTTAGCAGCTTGGGAGTGATATAAAAGCCTTCCAGCGCTTGAATGGCAAGCCATGCGCCGAAGGCAATGGCCAGATGCTCCAGATTGCGATCGCCGATCAGATTGGCGATCACAGCCAGGACTAAAGGGATCAACGACCCAACCCGTGGAATGAGTGTGGAGAACCCGCCGATTACCGCAATAACCGGCCAGAGCGGAACGCGCGCAATCGCGAACCCAACCGCATAGAGAACAGCCAGAATCAGCGCAATCAGGAGTTGAGCACGAATATAAAGTCCGAGGACCCGGAACGATTCGCGAACAGGGTCGCCAACGGGTCTCGGGCTTGGCGGCAACGCCATACCCGAAGGGTAGCGCCGGAGTGGCCGGCTCTACTTAACTCATCGCATCAATCATCCGGTTAAGCCGGTCCGCGCAGATTTGCAATTTGGCTAATTCGTCAGCCACGTTGCCGGAAGCTGCTGGGGCGCTTGAGCTCAGACGCACTTCCAGAGAGGCTTCATGCCTGCGGATCGCGGCCAGTTGCGTAAATACCAGCGTCTCCAGAGGTGCTTGTTTTGTTTCTTGAGATATCATAGCTTGTTCAACTCGCGAGCATGAGGAGCACGCGGTTTGCCAAAGTCGTTATCCTACAAAGGCCTCCTTTCCCTTTGCTTTTCAGGTTTAGCGCGGGGTTAAAGTGGCACAGCGAGTTTCAGAATGGCACATGCAGGCATGCAAAATATTCAATCTGGCCGGATCTGTCGAGAATCACGATTTCGTGCCGCTCCTTGACTATGCGCTACGGTAGCTTCTGCGCGCTGGATAGCCTAAATCTCGACGTGCAGTCCGGCGAGATCTGCACCCTGCTTGGTCCGAATGGCGCCGGCAAATCTACAACACTCAAACTTCTCGCCGGATTGCAGAAGCCCACATCCGGCTCGGCGACTGTCCTCGGTTTGAGCCCGCGGGACGCCAGAAAGGTCGTCGGAGTGATGCCGGAAAACCTCGGGCTTTTCGAAGATCTTAACCGTCGAGGAACACCTGTTGCTAATGTCCACGATAACGCTCACACTGTTCGGGGTCGATGGCGAAAGTGGAATGGCGCGCTATTGCCTTTGGCCTCTCTCCGGATGGCGCGTGCTCGTCGCGAAGGGCATCGCCTACCTGATTCTGATCCTGCTCGTGACCTTGCCTTTATCACCCGCGAGTGGCCTCGCCGGAGGACTCATTGCATTGGCCGTCGGTCAATTTGTGTCAGTGAAGCAGGTGATCCCGCAATCGCGCTGGCGCTTCCGGACAGGCGGTTCGTTCGGGTATAGCGTGGCGCAGATGCTCTTGGCGCTTTTGGGGCTCGGCGTCGTGACACGGCTGGGAGGGTCTTGGCTGGCGTCGTGCATTGCCGCTTACGCGGTGTCACTCTGGCTCTGCGGCAGGCGCTTGACTCTTAGAAGCGGGATAGAATGAGTGAATTTTCGCCCCGGATCGATCAAGCTCAAGTCCTTTCATAAAGGCCCTTCGGCCATGCTTGACACCCAATGTCTACATATGTTGATATTTAGAAGATGGCACGCAAACCGAACTGCTCTCCGCAAACCCGAGACCTGCTTACCGTAATGCTCCGTCAGTCGCACACTTGGCAGTACGGCTACGAACTTTCCAAACAAACAGGCCTGAAATCGGGCACACTCTATCCACTACTCATACGGCTAAGCGATCAAGGTCTGCTGCAGTCGCAATGGCAGAAACCGGAACGTCCTGGCAAGCCGCCTCGCCATGCGTATAAGCTGACCACAACCGGGTTAGCATTCGCGCGCGCTGTCGAGGCTTCAAATACATCGTCCGCGGCTCGTGGCAAGTTCGCAGGAGCGACGACATGAGTGAACGACTGTCGGTTCTAAGGCGAATCGCCCTCACGCTCGTAAGACATGCGTTTCGTGCGCTTCCGCCCGCGCGCTCGGAATGGGGACAAGCAATGAGTCGCGAATTGGACCACATCGAGAGCGATTGGAGGGCGCTGAGGTGGTCAGTCGGATGCGTTGTCGCCAGCTATACCGAGAGAGGTCACGAACGACCCAAGTCGCTGGGCGCAGTCGCGCGGAAACCAAGTGCCTTCCTCCCGATGGCGATGTCGCTCGCGGCATTCACCATCGTACTGGTCAGCATCGGGATCTTTGGCGTTGTTCACGAGACGGATGAGGGTGCAACCGCCCATATCTGGCAGCTCCTCATGGCTGGCCAAATGCCGGTTCTCGCATTCTTCATCGTGAAGTGGCTGCCGCGCGCGCCGCGACAGACGCTCCTTATACTTGCCTTCCAAATCGGCGCTGCTCTTGCGGCGATGGCGCCGGTCTATTATCTGAAACTCTAAACAGACGCTGTGAAGAGGGTATAAATTGAACTGTGTAAACGGCCATTGAAAGGATCACACTGAGGAGACCCGATGGCTATTGATCTTAAACTGATCGACAAGTTATTAGCAGACTACAAGAAGTCAGAAGACATTATTGGCGAAAGCGGCTGCTGAAGCAACTGATCAAAGCGGTGCTGGAACGTGCCATGCAGGCCGAGATGACGGAACACCTTGGCTATGAGAAGCACGGTCCAGCTGGTCATAACAGCGAGCGGACCTGAGACTCGGGAACAGGGCTCCACTCTTTACCGTTATAGAGGTCTCAATAGATTGCTCTGAACACTTCATACACGGTACAAGGTCGCATCCAAACATATCGGCGTTTCGCTCGGATTGGGCAATGCCGTCCCAAACTCCGGCAATCCCATTGCGGGCCGCTTTGACCTATAACGCTTGTAGGACATGCATCCAACCTGCCTTCCGAATCCGGCCCGCGCTCCGGCTGTGCCTCTCCCCGGGAACAGGATTGCCACGCAACACTATCTGCCGATGATATTGTCTTTCTATATAATTAAGCTATATGAAGCCGCTGTTAATCCAGCTTGACGAACAAACCCTGGTGGCGCTTAACCGGGTGGCGGCGCCTGATAAACGGAAACGGTCGGAGTTTATTCGACAGGCAATACGTCAGGCGATCCGCCGTGCCGAGTTCCGGGCCATGCGTGATGCCTACCGCAAGCAGCCGGACTTGCCGCTGGATGTCGACGATTGGTCTACGCCCGAGGAATTCAAGGCGTGAAACAATTCGAAATTTGGTGGGTGAAGTTACCCGCTCCGGCAGGGCGGCGGCCCGTGTTGCTCTTAAGCCGCAACGATGCCTATCAATACCTCAACAAGTTCATCGTCGCGGAAATTACAACTACCATCCGGACGATTCCCGTGGAGGTCCGACTGGGGCGCCGAGAGGGTTTGTCGTTGACCTGCGTTGCGAATTTGGACAATCTGCGGACCGCAGCACGGCAATGGTTTGACTCGCGCGCCGGATCTGTTCCGCGGTCACGGCACACGGAGGTGAAGCGCGCGTTGGGATATGCTCTCGGCTGGGACGAACTCATGGATCTGGGCCCGGACTCCCCGTCATGGTGACCTTTCCTCCCCACAGTCGGCTGTAGCTGATTGCTGGTCGCTGAGTGCCGAAAGCCGCGCCACGAATCACTCGCCAATGATCTTCACCAGTACGCGTTTGCGGCGGCGGCCATCGAACTCGCCATAGAAAATCTGCTCCCACGGACCGAAATCGAGCTTCCCTTCGGTGATCGCCACCACTACTTCTCTGCCCATTACCTGGCGCTTGAGATGCGCGTCAGCATTGTCCTCGCCCGTCCGGTTGTGCCGGTATTGCGAAACCGGTTCGTGCGGAGCAAGTTGTTCCAGCCACTTGTCGTAATCGTGGTGCAGCCCGGATTCATCATCGTTGATAAATACAGATGCGGTGATGTGCATCGCATTTACCAGCACCAATCCTTCTCTCACTCCGCTTTCACGCAGGCACGCCTCCACCTGGCCGGTGATGTTGATGAAGGCGCGCCGTGTCGGCACTTCGAACCAGAGTTCTTTTCGGTAGCTCTTCACTTGAGGTTTTCGGACGAAACCCTTTCTTCCGTCTCTTCCGGAATTGCCATGATCTGCGATTTTGCCGGCGCTGACTTTCGCTGGCGTATGGGCATTCGAAGCCGCAGCACCCGCTCGCGGGCACGCTCCTCTTCGAGACTGCGGCTGCGAGCGCGCAGTAAGTCATCGAGTGAAACCATTCCGAGCAGGCGTCCCTCGTCCGAATCGATCACGGGTATGCGCCTGAAGCCGGTCTCTACCATGCGATAGACGACAACGCGCAATGGCTCGTCGGCGTAGGCGGTGGTTGGCTCTTTCACCATGATTTCGCGCAGCGGCGTGGCAGAGGCTAACGGCTGCGCTTCCTCGAACAGTTGTGACAGATGATTCCGGCTGACTACGCCGAGAACCCGCCTTTCGCCGTCGATAACCGGAAACAAGTGCTGGCCATGGGTCTTTTGTCCCGGCCGGATCAGCTCGCGAGCTTCTTCGAGCGTCGCATCCGCGGGTAACGCGACTACATTGGTTCGCATCACTTCGCGGACGAACAGGATTTCGAGCGGATCAAGAGCGTATTCGCGGCTCAGATGGTACCCGCGCCGCGAGATCTTTTCGGTCAGAATGGAGCGTTTCAACACGAGCACCGTAAACGTGTGCGCCAGAAAGGATGCCACAAATAGCGGCAGCAGCATGTTCAGATCGTGCGTCAGCTCAATTGCGAACACGATGCCGGTGAAGGGCGAGCGCATAGTGCCGCCCAGAATGGCTCCCATGGCAACAAGCGGCCAGAAACCCTGCCCAAAATGGGGCAAAAACATTCCGGCGATGCCTCCCATCGCGGCGCCCATCATCAGCAGCGGCGCTAACACTCCGCCCGATGTGCCTGACCCCAGCGAAATCGACCAGATGGCGGATTTGACCAGCAGTACGCCCACAAGAAACGTGAACGCGACGTTTCCCTTCAGCAGCACCGCAATAGTGTCGTAGCCGACGCCGAGGGCCTGCGGGAAAATAAGACCGCCAATTCCGACGAAGACTCCGCCAATGGCGGGCCACCACATCCAGTGGATAGGTAGCTTTTGAAATGCATCTTCGGCTGCGTAAACGGCCAAGGTAAGCAGCGCGGATAAACCGCCGGCGGCGATACCGACTAGCACACAGCCAAACAATCCTTCGGGACCGATGAAGATCGGATGTGGAGGAACCGGGAAGAGAGGGCCCGTACCGAGCAAGTACCGGCGAGCCGCGCCCGCAGTTGCGCAGGCAAGAGCAACGGGGATGGCGCTCCGTGGCTTCCATTCGAACAGCAGCAGTTCTACCGCAAGCAGTACGGCCGAAAGGGGAGCGGCAAATGTAGCCGCCATGCCCGCCGCGGCGCCTGCCACCAGTAATGTTTTACGTTCGGCGCTCGTGAGATGAAAAAACTGCGCGAACATCGAACCGAACGCGCCTCCGGTCATGATGATGGGGCCTTCTGCGCCAAACGGTCCGCCTGAGCCAATCGAAATAGCTGCTGAGATCGGCTTCAGAATCGCCAGCCGCGGGTGGACCCGGCTGCCGTTCATCAGGATGGATTCGATGGCCTCCGGAATTCCGTGGCCGCGAATTCGTTCCGACCCGTAGCGCGCCATCAGGCCCACGACCAGAGATCCAAGCACTGGCACCGCAATAGCAAAAACGCCCAGATGATTTCCGGCAGGAGAAGTCAGGGCGGTATCTATGCGCTGGTAATAAAAAAGATTTGTGAAAAGGCCAATCAGCCTTAGCAGAAACCAGGCAACCAGGGTCGCGATAAACCCAATGAAAATTGCCAGAATCGAAATAGGTATGACTTGGGCAGTGGTAGTGAAGTCGCCGAGTTCTTCCGAAGGCTTCTTCTTGTGTTTGCCACGGCGTGCTGTAGTTGATGCCTCGCTCATGCGGACCTCAGCAGGCTGTGATGATTGACGATCGTCTCCAGTGCGCTCGAAAGGGCGGGTGCCAGGGATTGCACCTCCTGCCAGTGCAGCCGGGAAAGTTTCTCTAAAATCGCCTCACCGAAAGGCGTGAGCTCAATCAGAACTTCGCGGCGGTCCTGATCGCTGTGGTGGCGCACTACCGCGCCCCGCTGCTCCAGGCGGTTAATCAGCTCGACTGTGCTGTGATGCTTCAGGCAAAGCCTGTGCGAAAGCGCCGTCACTGTGGGCCGGGTCCCCTCCGGCAATCCCTTAACGGCCAGAAGTAACTGATGCTGCTGGGGTTCTATCCCGGCCGAACGGACAGCTTGCTCGCTGAAATGAACAAAGGAACGAATTTGATAACGGAATTCGGCTAGTTGCTGATAGGCGGCAGCGGAAATAGTCAGATGCGATGCGTCTGAGGTACTCACAATCTTTATCGTATCACGATATAAATAGAAACTGCATCTTTTAATCTAGGCTGGCTGGGGTTTCGCTGCCGATGATTTGCCCGAGCGTCCATGCCGCAGCCATTTAATGATCGAAAGGGCGCTGCCGACAATGCACAGAAATATGAACACGATCATGGTCCACTTGAATGGCGCCGATTTTGCGATACGAAGTATAGCCGGACCGAATCGAATCGCAAGGCCTCCCAGAATCAGGAATCGGACCGCGCGACTGGCTGCCACGATCGCCAGCATCCGATTTCTGGGATAGTCCAGAGCGCTATTGGCCGCAATGACCATGGTGAACGGAAAGGGGGGAGGCGCAAGACACGCCACCACGAGCGTGCGTCCGCCCTTTTCGCCGATTTTTCGTTTCAGCTTTTCAAAACGAGCTTTTCCTGCCATTTTCCGGATACCCTCCTCACCCAGCTTTCGTGCCACCAGGTCGAGCAGGAAAACGCCGATTGTG
>DATIMA010000284.1:0-5407 GCA_035475915.1 Bryobacteraceae bacterium | reverse complement strand
GCGCGGCCATTTTCTATGGCGCTCGTTGGTATCGCGCACTGGCAAAGAATGGAACCGCCGCCATTCCGGTCGCAAAGGTCCAGCGCGGGGATGTGAGCCTGGCGATCAACGCGCGCGGCGAACTGCGCGGCGGAAACCCGGAGGTCCTGACCGCTCCGATGATTGGCGGCACCGAACTGCACATCACCTTTCTGCGGAAAACAGGCACTGAAGTGACGACCGGCGACGTGGTTGTGCAATTCGACACAACCGAGCAGGAATTCAAGCTGAAAGAAGCGCAAGCGGACGTGGCGGAAGCGGAACAGCATTTACTGCAGGCCAAAGCGGAGCGCGATGCTCAGCGGGAAGAAGACAGGTACGCCTTACTAAAGGCGAAAACCGACGTGCAACTGGCTGAATTGGACGTCCGAAAAAATCCGCTGTTGCCGGCGATCGCCGCCAAGCAAAACGATCTGGCGCTTGCCTCGGCACGCGACCACCTGGCCCAGGTTCAGCAGAATCTGGCGAACCGGCAGGCCACGGGGGTAGCGGGCGTTGCGATTCAGGAAGCGGGGCGCGCAAAAGCGCAGTCGCAAGTTGCCACCGCCCGGCAGAACATTGACTCGATGACGCTCCGCGCAAGGCGCTCCGGTTATGTTTCCGTTAAGCAGAATTCTTCGACGAACTTCTTTTTTACGGGCATGACGCTGCCGTTGTACCAGGTAGGCGACTCGGTGCGTCCTGGAATGGCGGTGGTTGAGATTCCGGATTTGCAAACCTGGGAAGTCGCCGCGAACATCGGTGAACTGGACCGCGGGCATCTGGCGGTGAACGACAAAGTAGCAATCACCGTTATCGCGGTACCGGGCCGCCAGTTCCACGGGCACATCAAAGAACTGGGCGGGACCACTGGCCCATTTTGGAATCGTCATTTTGAGTGCAGCATCGCGATGGATGACCCGTCGCCCAAACTGCGGCCGGGAATGAGCGCTCAGCTTTTGATCACTACCGATCGGATGCTCCAGGTTCTTTCGGTCCCTTCGCAGGCCCTGTTTGAGAGCGACGGACGAACCTATGTCTATGTGCGCTCGGGAAACAGCTTCGCTCCGAAAGACGTGAAGCTTTTGCGGCGGAATGAAGCACGTGCCGTGATCTCGGGGCTAGCCGAGGGGCAGATGGTAGCGCTTGCTAATCCCGTCGAAATGGCGAAGAAGAGCACCGGCCCGGCAAATCCATTGAAGGCAGTTTCGAAGTGAGCGAGGCTGCGAGCCGAAGAATCGCTCTGACGCGATTCGGGCCAGACCTTCTGCTGGCGGCTCAAAATTTGTGGGGACAGAAGACGCGTACCGTGCTGACCGCACTCGGAATCATCTTTGGAGTCGGCGCGGTGATTGGGATGCTGGCCATCGGAGCCGGTGCGCGCGAGGAGTCGCTACGCTTTATTGAGCAGTTGGGGGTTCGGAACCTGCTGGTCGAATCGCGGCCTGCGACCAGCGATCAGGAATTGCAGCAGCGGCGACGGTCCTCGCCGGGCTTGACCGAACGGGACGTGCGGGTTCTGGCCTCGAACGTGAATGCGGTAGAGCTGATTTCGGCCCGCAGAAGCATGCATCCGGCGCGCGTTCTACCGAAGCCGTCCTCCGGCCTGCCTGAGCTATACGGTGTAACGCCTTCCTATGCGGCGATTCATAACTGGAGGCTGGAAGAAGGCGCCTTCTTCGATGAGAAGAATGACGCCGCGGCGGCTGCGGTGTGCGTGCTGGGCGAGGGCGCCAAAGTCGCGCTGCTTGGATTTGGGTCTGCGATAAACAAATACGTCAAGGTGAATGACACCTGGCTCCGCATCATCGGCGTGCTTCAGCCCCAGGTTGCCTCCGGGTCGGGCTCTCAGGCGCAGGATCCGAACCAGGTCGTCTATATTCCGCTCAATACGTTTCAGTACCGTTTCTGGGACATGGGCGGAACGTTTAAGGACGAACTGGATGCGGTGGACATTCGATTGAAACCGGGCGAGGACAGCACCATTGCGGCCAAAGTAGTGACTGCGATTCTGAACTCGACACACCACAACACAGCGGACTTTAGCGTGACGATACCGGCGGAACTGCTGGCGGAACAGCAGCGGGCGCAATCGATTTTCACCTACGTGATGGTGGCGATTGCCGCCATTTCACTGCTGGTGGGAGGCATCGGCATCATGAACATCGTGCTGGCAACCGTTCTGGAGCGAACTCGGGAGATTGGGATACGGCGGGCAACCGGTGCGCGGCGCGCCGACATTATCCGGCAATTTCTGCTTGAATCGGTTCTCATCTCACTCGGCGGAGGCATCGTGGGGATCGGCTTTGGTTATTTCCTGTCGTGGTTGATCGCCACCTCGGCCGAATGGAAAACTATCGTAACGCCGTCCTCGATTGCGATCGCGTTCGGGGTTTCCGTGGCAGTTGGTGTGATCTTCGGCATCTATCCGGCACGGAAGGCGTCGCTGGTCGATCCGATTGAGGCGCTCCGCTATGAGTAGGATGGCGGTGCTGGCGGCGTGTCTGTTAGCTGCGACGCCGCTGCTTTCCGCCGCGGATTTCCTGAAGGACTACGTTAAGCACCGTTTCACTGCGGAAAGCGTGCAGATCAAAGATATACAGGGCCTCCAACAACGGATGGCTGACGGAAAGCTACGGCTGCGGTTGAAGGATTTCCTGGAATTGGTTCTGAAGAACAACACCGATGTTCACCTGACTCAGATGGATGTGTACACCGCCGCCGATCAGATCACAGCGGCGAAAGCACCGTTCGATCCAACTTTGGGGCTTGAATTTAACACGCTGCGATCGGTCTCCCCATTGTTTTTTGGAGGAGGGAGTTTCATCGGCTCAGGAGGCGGGAATGGAAGCGGCGTCGGCCAGACCAGCGCAGGCGGGGGAACCGGTACCGGCGTGGGCGGCACGACCGTCACGCTGCCTCAGACAATCAACAGCCTTTCGCAGAACTCTGCAATCGCGTATAACCAGCTGCTGCCCACGGGCCAGGCGCTTACTTCGAGTTTCCGTTTGGATCGCAGTTCGGGCGACGGGTTCTCGTCCCCTGCCCTTTTCGGAGCTTTGAATTTCGCCATTACGCAGCCGCTACTGCAAAATCGCGGGAACCTACAGTTTCACGGACCTCTGCTGGCGGCGCGAACGGAGCTGCTGATCGTTTCAGAACAGAGCGAAGCAACTATTGGAGACACGGTAGCGGCGGCGGGGCGGCAATATTGGGAGGCCATTCTGGCTCGAGACAATATCCGCGTGCTGCAACAGACGCTGGCACTAGCGCAGAAGTCATACGAGCACGACAAATTGGCGCTCGATCTGGGAGCGCTGGCGAAGCTGGACATTTATCAATCGCAAACGCAGGTGTCGGAACGGAATCGCGACCTGGTGCAAGCCGAATACCTGTACAAGGCTGACCTGGATGGATTGCGGCGGCTAATTGGCGCGGATCTAAGCCCGGAGCTGCGCGCCGCGGATATTGTTCTAGAAGACGATGCAACCGCGCTTCCCCCCAAGTCCGCCATCCTTCCGTTTGAAGCCGCGATCGCGAAAGCCATGAAAGTCCGCCCCGAAACCAGAGCCGCGGATCAAAAAGTTGCGGTGGACAACCTGAATGCACGCATTGCTCGCGACGCATTGCTGCCCCGGCTGGATCTTACGCTGCAAGGGGGAGCAACCGGACCGGGATTGAACCAGATTGGGTCAGGCAGCGTGATCGGGCTGCCTTCGAATATTCCCTATCCAGGGCTCTCGGACACTCTGCGGCAAGTGCTGGGGTTTGATTTTCCGAGTTATGGATTCGACGTGAAGCTCACTCTACCGCTTCGCAACAGTACGGCGCAGGCAAACCTGGCTGACTCACTGGTGAGTAGAGCGCGCGACCGGTATCAAAAGCGCAAGACGCAGCAGCAAATCATTCTGGATGTGCGGCAGGCCATCGATGGAATCGAACTGGCGGAAGCTTCCATTGGAGCGGCAACCGAGACGCGCGACCTGGCGCGCAAGAACGTCGAGGCCGAGCAACAGAAGTATGAGCTGGGGACCATCACCGCCTTTGAGGTGCTGGATTCGCAGACCCGCCTGGCCAGTTCCGAAAGCGCCTTACTAAACGCGTATGTGACCTATCAGGAAGCCTACATCAACTATCAGCGAGCAACCTGGACCCTGCTGGATGGCTTGGGCATGGTGATTGAAAAACCGAAGATGAGGTGAGGGTTACTTAAACACTTTCCTAACGCGACAATTCATCATCCTCTCGTGGCCGCTCGCCGCCCCGCCGCTTCATGAGCTTATCGAAGGCGTTGAAATCGGAGCGCGCCTTACGGTCCTGGAAGAAACGAGCCGTCTCGAGAGCTGAAACCTTTTCGGCTACGGCTGTAGCTACAAACTGGTTTATGCTCGTTCCATCTTGCCTGCTCAGCCGTTCTACTGCTTTCTTGAGCGATCGAGGCAGTCGAAGCGGGTACGTTGTCGTTTCGGTCATAATTCGATCCTTTCAATAGCTTCCCTCGGAAGCAGGAGTTCAATGCCAAACCGGGACGGCGTAATCCCAAAGTCTCGGGCGTTAAAAGTGATCAAAGCGTCGGCCCGGCCGTTTACGGCAGCTTCCAGCACCATTTCATCGCTCGAATCGCGCAGTTGTGGACGCCACATGAAATGCGTCCGCACCGGTTCCGCCAGAGCGATAACCGCATCCATAAATATACCGACTTCCTGCTCAGAGAGTCCTGAGGCCAAGCGATGCTCTGCCCTGCTGCAAACAGATTCATACTCCAACGCCAGTGCCACGCTCATCAGCAGCGTCACCCGGCCTTGCCGCGCGGCCCTTAAGATTGCGGCAGAGGCGCCCTTTGGGCTTCGCATCGCCGCGACAACAACATCGGTGTCCAGCACGGCCATCACATCAAATATGATATGACATTGCTGAAATTGCTGCGGTCTTTGACTTGCCAAGTACTTGAAGTACCGGACCTTTCTCGTTGCGGTCCGCTGTTCTCGTAACAAAGGGTATGCGATTAATACAATGAATGCCTCTGGTTCTTTTCCGGCCCAGAAGGGCGCTGCCCCTGATAACCGCGGCCCTGGCGCTGCTTCAACCGCTGTACGGCTACTCGGTTTTAACGCACGAAGCGGTAATCGACGCGCTTTGGGATGTTGAGCTGAAGCCGGTTTTGCGCGCCCGGTTTCCGAACGCAACTCCGCAGGAATTGAAAACGGCTCACGGCTTTGCTTATGGCGGCGCGATTATTCAGGACCTGGGCTACTATCCACACGGCAGTAAGAAGTTCAGCGATCTAACCCATTATGTCCGGACGGGCGATTTCATTCGCGCCTTAATTGCCGAATCGCAGACATTGAATGAATACGCGTTTGCGCTTGGCGCGCTCTCGCATTACGTC
>DATIMA010000283.1:0-6899 GCA_035475915.1 Bryobacteraceae bacterium | reverse complement strand
TCATATCGCCACCGACGGCGAAACGTACGGGCATCATCACAAGCACGGCGAGATGGCGCTTGCCTACGCGCTCGATTACATCGAAACAAAGAAATCCGCCAAAATCACGAATTACGGCGAATTCCTCGAAAAGAACCCGCCCCTCTGGGAAGCCCAGATCTTCGAGAATACTTCCTGGAGCTGCATCCATGGCATCGAGCGCTGGCGTAGCAATTGCGGCTGCAATGCCGGCCGCCTGGGCTGGAACCAGGAGTGGCGCAGGCCCTTGCGCGAAGCCTTGGATTGGCTGCGCGATTCTGTTGCCCCGCATTTTGAATCTCTCGGCAGCACCCTCCTGCGTGATCCGTGGGCCGCCCGGGACGCTTACATCGGCGTGGTCCTCAATCGCTCGGCCGAGGCCAGAGACCTCTTTGGCCAGGAGTACTTTGCGGGCGATCTCAATGCCGAACAGCGCGTCCTGGTCTGGAAGCTCATGGAGCTACAGCGCCACGCCATGCTCATGTATACAAGCTGCGGCTGGTTTTTCGATGAGCTCTCCGGCATCGAAACCGTTCAGGTAATTCAGTACGCGGGCCGCGTCGTTCAGCTTGCCGAAGAGCTCTTTGGCAACTCAATTGAGAGCAAGTTCATCGAAAAGCTGTCCGCGGCGAAAAGCAATTTACCTGAGTACGGCGACGGCGCGAAGATCTATACGCGCTACGTCAAACCTTCCATTGTCGATCTGGAAAAAGTAGGCGCTCACTACTCCATCAGCTCCCTCTTCGCGCCTTATGCCGAGCGCGCCGATATCTTTTCCTACGTTGTCAAGCGCCTCGATTACCATACCGGCGACGCCGGCAGGCTGCGTATGGCCATCGGCCAGGCCCGCTTCACCTCCAAGGTCACCCAGGAATCCGAGGTCCTCACATTCTGGGTGGTACATTTCGGCGATCACAACGTCGCCGGAGGCGTGCAGAAGTCCGCCGGCATCACCGGTTACCAGGACATGCTCGATTCCATCAGCGAATCGTTCGCCCGCGTTGACATCCCGGAGGTGGTTCGCATGTTGGATCAGCGCTTCGGCGAAAAAACATATTCGCTTCGGTCCTTATTCCGCGACGAGCAGCGGCGGATTGTCAGAACCATTCTCTCTTCCACGGTTGCCGAGGCGGAGGCCGCCTACCTTCAGCTTTACGAGCATCACGCCGCGCTCATGCGCTTCATCACCAGCCTGGGTACGCCCATGCCCCGTGAGTTCACCGCGGCCGTTGAATATGCTCTCAACAGTTTGCTCCGCCGCGCCTGCTCCGCCGAAGAGCTGGATGGGGAGCGCATTCGCAACCTGCTTCGCGAAGCCCAGGGAAGCAACGTCAGCCTGGAGAAGACCACGCTTGAGTTCCTCTTGCGTAAGAAAATTGACACCCTCGCGGTGCGTTTCGCCGCCGATCCCACCAGCCTCGACAAGCTCAACGATCTCCGGAACACCTTGGCCATCGTGAAACAGATGCCCTTCCCGGTCAACCTCTGGTCGGCGCAGAATTATGTCTACGCCATACAGGCCGGACTCTTTCAGCGCACCAGAAAACGCGCCCAGCGCGGCGATGTTCGGGCGCAACAATGGGTTGACGATTACCTAGTGCTCAGCGACTTGCTTGCCATCCGGGTGCGCTAAACACCTGGTTTTCACTTTTTTGGCAACTATACTTGAACTGATCGAGTCAATCGCATGATGATCCGGGCTGTATGACTGGCGGCTACATTCGTACTGTGCCCGCCAAAATCGAGGTATTGCCTGAAGCTGGCATCACAGCCGGACTGGAATCCGTCATCTCGACGGCAGAACTGGACACGCGGCCTCGGCGGCCTCCAGATTATGCCGCCGAGAATCGCGCCTTGGTTGCTTTGGCCCACCAGTTGACCGCGGCACCCGAAGCCATTCTTCAAGGACTCGCCGAAAGCGCCTTAACCTTGTGCCGCGCGCATTCTGCCGGCATCAGCCTTGTTGCAGAGGACGGCAAAACGCTTTACTGGCCCGCCATTGCCGGGCAGTTCGCCTGCCACGTCGGAGAGGGTACACCCCGCGATTTCGGGCCATGCGGAACGGTTATGGACCGCGATTCCGCTTTGCTGTTTTCGCATCCGGAACGCCATTTCCCCTACCTCGATATCAGACCCCGTATTGAAGAGGGACTGCTGATTCCCTTTCATGTCAATGGGCAACCCGCCGGTACCATTTGGGTGCTGTCACATGACGCCACTTGCCGTTTTGATGCCGAAGACCTTCGCGTAATGACCAGCCTGAGCGAGTTTGTCGCGACGGCTTATCAACTGCTGGCATCCCGGAACGAGATGGCGCACACGCACGAGGAGTTGCGCCAAAAATCCTCGGCTTTGCGCGAAAGCGAGCGGCGCTACCGCGACATGATCGATGCGCTTCCAGTAGCCATCTACACTACCGATCCGGAAGGCCGCCTTACCCATTTCAATCCGGCTGCTGTCGAATTCTCCGGCCGGATACCGGATTTGGGCACGGACCGGTGGTGCGTGAGCTGGAAGCTCTATCGCCCGGACGGCTCTCCGATGCCTCACGATGAATGTCCTATGGCTATCGCGATCAACGAGGGTCGCATCATCCGCGGCGTGGAAATGATCGTCGAGCGGCCGGACGGCACACGAATCTGGTGCACTCCCTATCCCGGACTGCTGCACGACAGCCAGGGCCGCATCAGCGGCGGCATCAACCTGCTGCTGGACATTACCGCCCGCAAACAAGCGGAAGATGCTCTTCGGCGCGCCAATGAAGATCTCCATCGTGCGAACTCCGATTTAGAGCAGTTCGCCTATTCCGCCAGCCACGATCTTCGCGAACCCATTCGGACAGTCGGTATGTATAGTGAGCTGGTAAACCGGCGCTACTCGCAAGTGCTTGACGCGAATGGCAAGGAGTGCCTGGGATTCCTCACCACTGCGGCCAAACGCATGGAGTTGCTGGTTAAAGATCTTCTCGCATATACTCAGATCGGAAAAATGCCGGATGGGGGCGATCAGGAATGCAACGCCGCCGCAGCATTTGCCGGCGCTCTTTCCAATCTCTCGGAATCGATTGAGCAATCCAACGCCGCGATCTCGCATGATTCTCTGCCGAAGGTGGCCGTGCGGGAAATCGAATTACAGCAAGTTTTTCAAAACCTGATCGGTAATGCCATCAAATACCGGAGAGATGGAGAGATTCCGGTCATCCACGCCGCTGCGGAACGGGAGGGCCCGATGTGGCGCTTCTCCGTCCGGGACAACGGAATCGGTATCGACCCGCAGTATAGAGAAACGGTGTTCGGGCTTTTCAAGCGCCTCCACGTGCGCGACAAATATTCAGGAACCGGTCTCGGCCTCGCCATCTGTCAGAAAATTGTCGAGCGCTATGGCGGTCGCATATGGGTCGAGTCCGAAGCCGGGACTGGATCAACCTTCCTCTTCACCATCCCGGCCTTCGGTCCCGAACCCGCTAGTCAGCGGTGATCGTTACGGTTTCGTTGTAGCGGTCCGCGAGCGCAGTGGTTCTTCTCTCTCTAACCCCTGCTTCTCCCAATACGGAGTCCGCCCGTAATAACTGTAAATCTTCGTGCCCCAGGTTTGGTCGGCCATATCGGGCCAGTTGTCCTTATCGAACCCGGGAGCATTCTCGAGCTTCGACTTATCTTCATCGAGAATGAAACACTTTCGATCTTCATCTACCTTCAGGGCATCCCACGGCACGGCAAAAAGTTTGTTGCCCATGCGCAAAAATCCCCCGAACGATAGAACCGCGTACGCAACCCGCCCCGACGGAATGTCGATCATGATCTGATCCACTTTTCCAAGATCGTCGCCGGCGGCATTCCTGACCGTATCCCCCGCCAGCGTACTCGCGGACAAAACCCTCCGGTACCTTTTATCCGGATCGCTTTGATTGATTTTCTCCATTGTTTACGCTCCTTCAGCAGTCAGATGACAAAAACCCGAGGGAGCACTATCTGGGAAAATCACGTACGCATCTGACTGGCGTAGGCAGTTCACTGCCCGCATTACACAGTTCTCCGAATCAAAAATATCCGTTGCAATTAACCCCATTCCCTCGTCTATCAACTGCAAAAAAAGGGGTACTGATGAGGCAACCCGCGTTTCGACTTGCGTCTGCGGCTTTTTGTATCGGCGCGTTTTTGTTTGAAGCTCCTCCGATAAAGGGCCAGGCCGTTGCTAACGCCCAGGTTACAGGAGAGGTGACCGACCCGACCGGCGCAGCCGTGGCTGGCGCAACCGTCACGATGACGGAAACTGAACGGGGCGTGTCGCACCAGACCAAGTCCGATTCGAACGGGCGCTACACCTTGCCCAACCTGCCGGTGGGTCCCTATCGCCTGGAAGCCAGCCTGGCCGGATTCAAGACGTATACGCAGACCGGCATTACCCTGCAAGTCGGCGATCATCCGGTCATCAATATCGGCCTGCAAGTGGGCGCGGTCACCGAAAATGTCGAGGTGACCGCCGGAGCCGCGATGGTGCAGAGCGAGCAGACCTCCATTTCCCAGGTCATCAATCAGAAGAGTATTGTCGAACTGCCTCTGAACGGGCGGCAGCCGACCCAACTGGTTCTGATCTCCGGCGCGTCCGTGGTCACCGGCGGCGGCGATATGACCGGCAGTAAGAATTACTGGACCTCTACGACTATCTCCGTCGGCGGCGGCCAGGGCAACGGAACCAACTACCTGCTCGACGGCGGCGACAACGTCGACACCATGACCAACGTGAACCTTCCGTTCCCGTTCCCGGATGCCCTTCAGGAGTTCAGCGTCGATACCAATGCCCTGCCCGCGCGGAATGGCACCCAGCCGGGCGGCGTAGTAAATATCGTCACCAAATCAGGTACAAACCAGTTTCACGGCAGCGCCTTTGAGTTTCTCCGCAACGGGGACGTGAACGCCAGGAACTACTTTGGAAAAACGCACGATCTCTTAAAGCGGAATCAGTTCGGCGGAACCCTGGGCGGCCGCATCATTCGCGACAAGCTGTTCTTTTTCGGCGGCTACCAGGGCACGCGTATCCGGAATGTCTCGCCCTCTTCCACCGCCTATGTCCCCACTGCGGCCGAGTTAGCGGGCGATTTCAGCGTCGCCGAGTCTCCCGCCTGTATAGCGGGCGCAACCAAGCCGCGCAAAATCACCATCCCCGGCACGAAAACCGCTATTGGCGATACAAGCAACGTATTCGCCTCGGGAGTGAAATTCGATCCGGCGGCGCTCGCGTTGGTGAAATTTTTGCCAACCACCAGCGACCCCTGTGGCAAGCTCACCTATTCCACGCCCTCCATACAAAATGAAGATCAGGGTATCGGCCGGCTCGACTGGATTCAAAGTTCAAAACACACCGCCTTCCTCCGCTACTTCTATACGACGTATCTTCAACCGGCTTTCTACGACCCGACAAATGTGCTGGTCACTACCAGCCCCGGCAACGACGAGAGCGCCCAATCGGCCACCATTGGCGATACCTATACATTCAACCCAACGACTGTAAATTCGCTTCACGCGACGTTTACCCGGCGCACCGATTTCCGCGGCCCGAATTCAAATTTCTTCAACGCCAAAAAGCTCGGTATCAATATCACGACACTCGTTCCGGACGATTTCCGCCTCAGCGTTTCGAATCCCGGCTTCAGCGTCGGCTGCGGAACCTGTTCCCCGGGCTATTTCAATGTCACCACCTATCAACTGGCCGACGATGTGGACTTGATCCGAGGAAGGCATCACTTGGGCTTCGGCGTGGACATCATTTACACCCAGAACAATCTCCTCAGCGGCTATCTCCAAAACGGGAGCTTCGCGTTCGATGGCGTAGCAACCGGCGATTCGATGCTCGATTTTCTGACAGGCACAATGAGCGGCTTCAGCCAGAGCCTGCCCCAGCAGCCCGCGCCCAGAATGACGATCCCGGCGCTATACGTGCAAGACACCATCCACGCCACCTCGCGCCTGACCGTAAACGCTGGTCTGCGCTGGGAACCTATGTTTTGGCCGGTCGACCACTGGCATCGCGGCTCGGCCTTTTCCATGGCCAATTTTCTGGCAGGAGTGCATAGCAAGGTCTATTCGAATGCTCCCGCGGGTTCGCTCTATTACGGCGATCCCGGCGTCAACGCATCCTTCACTGGCGATAACAAATTGAGCGTGTTCTCTCCCCGTCTTGGTCTGGCCTGGGATCCGAAAGGTGACGGCAAACAGACCTTGCGCGTTGGAGCGGCCCTCATGTACGACTCCGGCATGTTGTACACGGCGCAGCGCCTGGCATCGAATCCGCCTTTCGTGAATGAAATCGACTTGCAGACCAGCAATCCCGGCGGCTTCAGCGATCCCTGGAATACCGGGTATCATTATCCAGGCGGAAATCCGTTCCCGCCGACCGGTTCTTACTTCCCGCAGTATGCTCTCTATGTGGTGCTGCCGCAGGATTTCAAACCGATGAGCGTCGCCCAGTGGAATGTCAGTTATCAGCGGCAGTTCGGTAGTAGTTGGCTGGCTTCCATCAGCTACCTCGGCAACAAGACATCGCATGTCTGGCTGGGGCAGGAGACCAATCCGGCCGTCTATAGCCCGTCGGTCTGCGCCCAGTTCTCGAAAGGATGCACTACTTCGAATACCAACCAGCGCCGCGTGTTGGGCTTGCTCGACCCCACCCAAGGCCAGTATTATGGCGGCCTCGATTATGTTTATGACGGGGGCAACGCCAATTACAACGCGCTGCTCGTTTCTGCCCAGCAGCGCCTGAGTCACGGCGTGACGTTCCTGGCGAACTACACCTGGTCCCACTGCATCAGCGATGGCGATTTCACGCGCGATATAGCCGGCCCAACCTTCCTGAATCCCTATGATCTGCGCATGGACCGAGGC
>DATIMA010000282.1:0-9405 GCA_035475915.1 Bryobacteraceae bacterium | reverse complement strand
AAGGCCAAGCCCTGCGGGCGCCGATGGCGGCCTTGATTCGGGCCCCAGCTACGTGGCCAGACAACCAATCAAGAAGGCGATGCGACTAATTATGCTAAGAACGTCGTATAGCTGAGTGGACGGAAAACGGGGTCACGTCACCGCTGCCGTAGTCGTATTTGATGGTTTGCTGCTGGTTCAGCGCATTCGTGATCGTGGTCGCATAGGCATAGCTGCTGCGGTTCTGCCCGTCGGAGTAATTGTCGTTAAAGGAAAAGCTGCTGGCATGGCCGTTCGCATCGGTCACGGTTCGCACGTTTCCCGCAATGTCGTACGCGGTGTAGGTATTCAGCCAGGTTGTGCTGCTGGTGGTAATAAGGGCTTGCGAGACGGTGGTCGGGTTGCCCCGGTAGCCGCCTCCCGCGAAGTTGACATTGTCGTGGCCGATGATGCCGGGGCAGTTCACGATCAGCGCGGCCCCACTGCCGTATTCGTCATAGGCGTACTTCGTATCTGAAGTCAACGTATTCGCGCCGTCGAACACTTTCGTCTCGCTGGGCAGGCGGATGAGGTTGATTGAAGTGTAGTTGGACGAGGTAACGTAAACCGTGTTGGTGTGGCGCAGCAGGCCGCCCGCGGCGCCATTGCCCCAATCGTATTCGTAGGTATCGGTCACATTATTCGTATGATTGGCGCTGTCGTAAGTGAACGTGACTTTCGAGACCTGGTTAGTGTCGTCGAGCGTAGTCGATTGCACGGTCAATTGTGGATTGTTCATACAGCCGGACTGCACCGCGTAGGTGTTTGTGATCGTCTTGAGCGGATTCGGAGAACCGTAATCGGTCTGTACCTCCAGACCTTCGTTCCAGGCATTGCAGCTCGTGCCGCTCATCTGCAGCGTATCGAGAGGCGACCCATCGAAGGTATGAACGGTTTTCGCCAGGGCGGTCCCGCTGGAATCGTAAGTTATATCGGAATCCACGGTTCCCGGCGAAGTATAGGAGACCGTATAGTGCGTCCTGACCGAATACGTCGTGCCCGCTCCGCCGCCGGGGTACTCGCGCCGCTCGCGCAGGCGGCGATAGATCATGACCGGATTGCCATCACTGGCCGATCCCTCGAAACCGCTGCCGCCGGCGTTACGCCCGTCGCCATAATCGTACTCCATGGCTCCCCCGGTGGGAAGCGTCACGCGCCAGTTCTCCGTAACTGTTGTATTGGAAGCTGAAGCGGCTGCCATCGGGAAATTGGGCGTAATTGGCAACCGCGGGCGTGTAGTTGTACGAAGTCGGTTGTCCGGTACCGGGGAACAGTTGGTCAATCGTGGCAAGCGCGTAGCCGCTGCGCAGCGCATTTCCGAGACCCGTAGTTCCCACCTGAATGACGCGCGTGGCGCCGCCCGCTCCCGGATACGCGATCGTGGCGCAGCCGCCGCAGGAGGAATCGTTGTAGTTGATGCGGATGACGCGGCCGTTTGGATCGGTGATCTGCGTCGGAGCGTAGACCGAAAAATACCAGTTCACGGAAACAAGCGGAGCGCTCGCATAACTCAGCGTGATCATATTGCCGTTGCGGTCTTTGATCCAGCTCACGTTGGAATTGTCGATGCGGTAGGTGATCCCGTTGGAAAACCGTAGGTAACCGCTGACGGCCGCGCTGCCCTGATTACCGGCGGGGTTCTTTTCCAGCACGGCTGTATCGGCCGTGAACTGCAGCTTGCTGCCATCCACGCTTTGGAACGCGGTGCCGCGGCCTGCGTTTGCCGTGGTCCACTGCGTCGAACACGGGTTTGGCACCGTGTACACCGCGCCATTTGTCTGCTGGTCAATCAGATCGACCTCCGTGCCGGTTCCGGTCACGTAGATAATGCGCGTGACGGTGGAAGCCGGCGTGGTCGGGTAGTAGGTGCCGCAACTCGTATTGCTGGCCCCGGTTCGCGCGTAGACCGCGCCGGCGCTCCCCAACCCGAACGCATTCGAATTGACGCCGGCGATGTTGTTACTGGGATACGGGTCAATGGCCAGGAACGCACTGGAGCCGGCGAGCTGCTTGTAGGCAGCCCAGTTGGGCTGGAAATTCCAGACCAGGTCGATACCCGCCTCGCCGCGCCCGCCTACATGGTACAGCGGCAGAACCGGCGCGAATCCTCCGTTGAAGGGATTGTAATGCTCGAATCCGGAGAGCGGGTACGAGCCGGCCGGCGTGCCGGGCGCGATGCCAGCCGGTGTCGCGCCGTCGAAAGCCGAGATCCTTTGTGCGTAAGTGGACTGTATTCCGGGAGCCGCGACTAACAACAGCATCCAGGCCAGTTTATAGAGGAGCATCCGCATAGTTGGTCCGTCAGAAAACGCAAAGCTGGTGCTGCTCTATTGCGGGTTTGCTGCCGCGTGTGTCTCGGGCGGCGTAGTGGTTCTTAACGGAGCCACCGGAGCGCCGGATGCCGGCTGCGGGCTGGTCTGCGAAGTAGAGCCGGGCAATTGCGGCTGGGGTGGCGGAGCCGCCGGAGCAACCGTGGCGTCGCTTGTCGTGGCAGCCGTGGTGTTTGCGGAGGTGGTCGTGGCAGTGGTCGGGGTCGCCATTTTGGTCCCTCCGCTACCGCGTTCTTCCACAGCTACAAGCAGCCCGCCGAAATAGACGTAGTCTTTCGAAGGGGAAGACGGGGCCAAGCTCTGCGCTCGTGCGCGACAGGCAGATCCGGACAAACAGAGGCATGCAATAAGACATGCCGCAGGGCTAAGCTTATGGATCACCGAGTAGGTCATGGGCTTGGAGTAGGTCAGTCGGCTTTTCGAAACAGGGCGTGACGCTCCAAGTGTGCTTGCGTTTTGCGCGTGGAAGCTATACCACTACGCTCTTTCTGAAGAATAGGCAGTTGGGGTGAGCCGGTACTGGATGGTCCAGGTATGCCGACTATAAGCGCCACGTCAAGGCGTTGATCCCGTTTGTCTGGTGAAGGCTCAGAAAGCTGCTCCTAACGTCCGCATGCCTCGGCTCCTGCGCGGACGTGCTTTATTCATAACGCAGCGTCGCAACCGGATCGATACGCATGGCGCGCCGGGCGGGAACGTAGCCGGCCGCACAGCAGACCAACAGAATGGTGAGACTCGCCAGAGCCATAACAACCGAATCAGTTCCCTTTACTCCATATAACTGGCTCTGGACAAGCCGGGCCAGCAGGAACGATAACAGCAGTCCGACTCCTATTCCGGCAAAGCTTAAAAGCAAAATTTCTCGCATGATAAGTTGCAGAATTCGACCGCGCTCGGCGCCCAGCGCCAGCCGTATTCCAAGTTCTACTCTTCGTCGAGTCACGGCGAATGCGGTAAGGCCATAGAGTCCGATCGAAGCAAGCAGAGTCGCACTGGCCGCAAACGCGATAGATAGCCAGGCGAATAGCCGGTCGACGGTGTGCGTTTCATCGATCTGCATATCGAGCGTCTTCAGGTCGGAAACCGGAATGGACGAGTCAATCTGCGCAACCGTTCTCTGGACAGCCTGGCGCTCGCCGAGAGGATTGCGAACAGTGCGGACGTAAAAGGTGAGATCGGGCAGCGGACCGGGATACTCGAGTACATCGATATAGGTACGAGGTTCGATCTGCTCCCGTAAATCGTGTTGTTTACTGTTCTTCACAACCCCGACGATCTGGTAAGGCATCGCGCCTTGTCCACCGAAGCCGAGGTGAACGCCCACCGGGCTGCCCTGCGGAACCCATCGTCTTACAAATTCTTCATTGACGATAATCGCGTTCGAACCCTCTGTATCCCGCTCGCTGAAATTGCGGCCCGCAATTAGCGGTATGCCCATGGTGGTGAAGAACCCGGGAAGGACCGCATTGAAGCTTGGCTGCATCTCCTCGCCGGAGCGCCGATGATAACCCTCCACGTGAACTGTGTTCATCTCATTCTGGCCTGACAGAACCGGAACCTCAGCCGCACTGACCGAAATTACGCCGGGTAACAAACTCAACCTGCGTTGTAATTCAAGAGAAAATTGGCCGGCCTGCTGCCTGCTGTAACGGTGCCGAGAAGGCGCGACCGAGAAGGTAAGCAGATTGGTTTCGTTTACCCCGCTGTTTACGGACATCAGGTTGTATAGGCTGCGAGCAAAGAGCCCGGCTCCGATCAGCAGCAAAACCGAAAGCGCCACCTGCGCAAACACAAGTAGTCGCCGAAGCAGAATCTGGCCTGTCCCAAGGGAAAGAGATGCCGATTCGCTCTTCAGCGCCGGCGCTATATCCGGACGCGTGCCCGATAGCGCCGGCGCGAAACCGAACAGCAGCGCGGTCAGGATTGTCAGCGCTCCGGTAAAGCAAAGCACGGGTATATCTGGCGCCGTGCTGAAGATCGTGCCGGCGTTTTCAACCGGCAGCAACGTGATAAGCAATCCGGAAATCCATCGGGAAAGTACCAGACCGGCAATGCCGCCCAATGCCGCAAGCGCAATACTTTCCGTCAGCAGAAGTCGAATTAGTGAGGCACGGCTGGAGCCGAGAGCTAAACGTACGGCCATCTCTTTCTGGCGCGCCGATGTCCGCGCAATCAAAAGATTGGCAACGTTAAGGCACGCTATCAGAAAAAGAACTCCGACCATGCTCCAAAGAACATAAATCGGCTTTCCGAAAGTATCTTCCAGGTTGTTGAATCCTTTGGAAGCACTGGCAAGCACGATTCGATCCTTGAGGTATTCTTCGGAGAAGCGCTCGTCCCGATTGACTCTAGCCAGATCCTCGCGCAACACCTGCTTATACGGTGCGGCGAGGGCGGCTTGTGCAGTTTTCACCGAGATACCCGGCCGCAAGCGCGCGAACATCCGTAGCCAGGTGCTGTTGCGGCGCTCCATATCGTCCCAGGTGGGGGTCACGATCGGCTTCATCGCCATAGGAACGAAGAGGTCGGCGGGGCTGATCTCGTCAAAACCTGCGAAGCCTCGCGCTGTGACCCCAACCACAGTCATCGGATGTCCATTGACGTCAATCACGCGATTTAAGACTGCTGGATTTCCTCCGAAACGTTGTTGCCAGTAACGGTAGCTGAGAACGGCATAAGGCTCAGCCGATTTCAGTTTGTCGTCTTCCGGTGTGAGAGTGCGGCCGATTGCTGTATTTACGCTGAGCACGCTGAAGTAATTTCCAGATACCAGCTCTGCGTTCGCTTTCTGGGCGGAACCGTTCACGCCGAGATCGACCGTCTCCTGATAACGCGCCGCGATATCCGTAAACACGTCTTCCGCGCTATCTCGCAGCTCGGTATAAGCAGGATAGGAAAAAGTATTCTTGCAGGGCCTGCAGGACCCTCCGATGAAATTGCCTTGATAGTTCAACAGGTAAAGCTGCCGGGGTTCTTTGACGGGTAGCAGCTTGAGAAGCATCTGGTCCGCCAAAGAAAAGATCGCGGAATTCGCGCCGATTGCCAAACCGAGCGTGAGAACAATCGTGATACTGAAAGCCGGATTCTTGCAGATCGTGCTGAGCGAATGCCGGAAGTCCCGGCCGAGGATCTCGAGTTGCGGAATGGATCGATTTTCGCGTCGTATCTCTTTGAGTTGAGTCACTCCACCGAACTGCCGTTTAGCGGCATGACGAGCTTCATCCGGAGCCATGCCGCGCCGCTCAAACTCTTTTGTCAACAGCGCGACGTGTTCGCCGATTTCATCGTCAAACTCGCGCTCGAGGCGCCCGGTTGTAAACAGGGCAAGGACTTTCGAAAGAAAGATGCGCAACCGAGCAGGCATACCATTTCCTCAAAACATCACTCTTGACTGGCCAGCCGGAGCAGGCGGGCAATTACGCCCGAGATGCGTTCCCAATTGTCTGCTTCGCTCGCAAGCTGCTTCCGGCCGGCGCGCGTAATTGAGTAGAACTTGGCCCGGCGGTTATTCTCCGACGCTCCCCACGCGGAGCTGATCCATCCTTGCTGCTGCAGCCGCAGCAACGCCGTGTACAGCGTTCCCTCGTTCAATTGAAGTACATCATGGCTTATCTGTTCTATCCGCCGCGCGATTCCGTAGCCGTGCAACGGTCCCAAAGCATCCAGCGTTTTCAGGACCATGAGGTCGAGCGTTCCTTGAAGAATCTCGGATCTCTTCGAATCCGGCTCGTGTTTTCCATTGGACATTCCATAGGGATAATAACACGACTCTATTGGAATATCCATAGGTCTGTGACAGTTACACCCGACGGCCGGCGTGTTTGGATTGGGAAGGGATTGCGCCCGCCTTCTCCCACGGCCATTGCGCAATCTGCCTCGCCCGCAAGAGATACGCAACAACTCCCAGCAAAACCACCGTGACACCGGCAATAACATAAGTTCGCCCGCTCGACCCCAGAATAAAAATCCATCCTGCAAGCGCTATAAGCACGGGCAGAGGATACAGCGGCATTGAGAACGGCCGGTGAATATCTTTGCGGACGCGCCGTATCAGAATCACCGCAATGCACTGCGCGGCGAATTGAGTCACGATCTGAATGATAATTAGCGCCTTGATCAGAGCTTCCAAGGGAAGCAGGCAGGCCGCCGCCGACATTACGCCCATAAACACCACAGAGAAGGACGGGAAGTGGCGCTTCGGATGCACGCGGGCGAAGGCCGAAAAAAAGTGGCCTTCCGCCGCGGCCGCATAGGGCACGCGCGAATAACCGAGCAGCACGCAAAACACGGACGCAAAGGCAACCCACAAAATCAGGCCGGTCATCAGCGCAGCGGCTTTAGCGCCGTACAGCCGTTCCATAAAATCCGAGACGATGGCCGTGGAATGAACCGCGCTCTGCCACGGCAACACCCCGATAATCGAAAAGCTCATCGCCAGATACAGAACCGCCAGGATGCCGATCGAGAGCAGCACCACACGCGGAATGTTAACGGTCGGGTTCTTTATTTCGCCGCCAATTAGGCAAACGTTAAAATAGCCGCTGAAGTCATACATGCTGATTAACGTCGCGCCACCCAATCCCATAAAGAACGAAGGAGACAAATGAAACGCGCCGCCCGGGAAGTTGAAGGCCGTCGCAGCCTGAAAATGCCAGGCGCCGCCCCAGATGATAATTCCCATTGCGGCGATCAAGCCGAACCAGAGCACGGCCGAAATCTTTCCGATTGAGCGGATGTCCCTATACAGCAGTCCGGTTGAAACCAGACAAACGCCGATTGCGATTAGCTTCTGCTCTACAGGCGTAAGCGAGGGAACAAGATAGCGGGCGTAGTCTGCGAATCCAACCGATCCAGAGGCCGCCGTCAGAGGCGCGGAAAGCATCACTTGCCAGAGAAAAAGAAATCCCATCAAGCGGCCCAGGGAGCGTGGTCCAAAAGCCTGTTGAAGGTAGTCATAGGAGCCGCCGGAGCCTGGCATGGCTGCTCCTAATTCCGCCCACACCAAGCCGTCGGAAGCTGCGATGATTGCGCCCAGTATCCAACCCAACAGCGCCTGCGGCCCACCCATGGCGGATAAGATGAGCGGGATGGTTATAAACGGGCCAACCCCAACCATGTTGAGCATGTTGGAAGTAAGGGCCGGAAACAGGCCCATCTCACGCCGGAGTCCGGAACCAGTCGGTGGTGCGGCGTTGTTCACAAGCAATAGCCCGCTTCAGCCGCCGGAACCGAATTGTTCATACTGGAAGCCTATAACAGCCATGAATCTGCTACCCAAAGATGAAAGATTCTTCGATCTCTTTCAACAACACATGCGACTCGTATGCCAATCTTCAGAGTTGCTGATCTCGGGCCTGAGGTCCGGATACGAACGCGTATGCGATCTCTCTAAGCAAATGGAGGTTCTCGAAAGGAGCGGGGACGAGGTGATTCACCAGATCTTTCGCACTCTCCAGTCGACCTTCATCACGCCTTTCGATCCCGAGGATATTCAAACTCTGGCAACCACTCTCGACAACGTTCTGGATTCTATTGAAGACGCCACTTTCCGGATTGTCGCGTACCGGCTGGACCCCATCCCGGAGCCGGCCGTTCAACTCGGGCGCATGATCGACGATTGCTGTCAGGCCCTTTCGAGAGCTCTGGCTGCCTTGCGTGCGCGCAAGCCGGTTTGGGATGACTGCATCGAAGTGAACCGGCTGGAAAACGAGGCCGACGCAGTTGAGCGCACCATCGTCGCGAAACTGTTCGGCTCCCAAATCGATCCAATCGCCTTAATCAAGCAAAAGGAAGTTTTCGAGATTCTGGAGAATACAACGGACATCTGCGAAGATGTTGCGGACGTGATACAGAACGTGGCCGTGAAGAACAGCTAATGTCGACGTTCGAACTCGTCGCCCTGATTGTCTTCATCGCGTTGATATTCGACTTCGTCAATGGATTTCACGACGCCGCGAACTCAATAGCCACGGTAGTTGCCACCAGGGTGCTGACGCCCATGCAAGCCGTTGCAATGGCGGGCCTCTTCAACTTTCTGGCCGCGTTTTTCCTTGGCACCGGTGTTGCCTCAACCATTGGAAAGGGCTTCGTAAACACCGATATTGTGACCCCTTACGTTGTGCTCGCCGGACTTTGCGGCGCGGTGATCTGGAATCTTTTCACCTGGTACTTCGGACTTCCAGTGAGTTCGTCACACGCACTCATTGGCGGATACGCGGGAGCGGCGCTTGCCAAGGCTGGAACGAACGGCCTGACCCTGGGCAAATGGCCCAGCACGCTTGCGTTCATCGTGGTCGCACCGGTCATTGGCCTCATTCTTGGCTATGGCTTCATGGTGGCGGTTTACTGGATTTTCCATCGCTTCTCGCCCGGCTATATGGACCGCTTCTTCCGGCACGCGCAGATATTTTCGGCAGCGCTGCTGAGCTGCGCGCATGGCACCAACGACGCCCAGAAAACGATGGGAATTATAACTGCCGTGCTGGTGGCAGCCGGGTTTCAAAGCGGCTTCCACGTCCCTGATTGGGTAATTCTCGCCTCGGCCACAGCTATGGGATTGGGAACTCTGAGCGGCGGCTGGCGCGTAGTCCGTACGGTCGGAATGCGGCTGACACGCCTGAAGCCTCGCAGCGGATTCTGCGCGGAAACCGGCGCGGCGCTTTCTATTCTTCTGGCTACCTGGCTGGGGCTGCCCGTTTCAACCACTCACGTGGTAGCTGGAGCCATCGCGGGTGTCGGTTCCATTCAGCGGGTACGCGCAGTGCGCTGGCATGTTGCCGGAAACATCGCCGTGGCCTGGATCCTGACAATTCCCGCTGCCGGACTGGTGGCAGCCCTCACCTTCTTACTGCTTCACCTTTTCGTACCGGATGCGTAGGATCAGAATGCAAACCGCAGTTGCAGTTCAATACGCCGTTGATTGCTGGCCGTCGACTCTGCCCCGAAACCGCCGGTGATGCCGGTAGATTCCAGAAAGAACGGAGAAATAAGCGCTCCATTCGGAGTATTCAGATTCTCGTGGTTGAAAATATTCCGCGCGCTGGCCGAAAGCGTCAGG
>DATIMA010000281.1:0-4895 GCA_035475915.1 Bryobacteraceae bacterium | reverse complement strand
GAAAGCATGGCCACGTCCCCGGCCACTTCCGCATTCGAATCGCTGCCGAAGAAGGCCGCCCAGGTATTGAGCCCCATTCGGGCGTTGATCTTGGCCCCCATTTCGGTGAGGTGCAGATCATCGCGGCCCACGGTGATCTTGTAAACTTGACCGCTCTGCTCGCCCTCGTGACCAACGATGGCAGCAATTTTTTTCGTGTCAATTTCACCGGCTGAAACGCCCGAAGTTCCACCGGCTACGGTGCTCTTGTGCTGAGGCGATCCATGGCCAATCAGATCGACAGCAGGTTTCGCCTCTCGGGCGAGATCCGCCGCCCGCCCGTGGCCGTGTACATGCATATAAAACAGGCGCGGGCTCTCAAAGAAAAAGTGGTTGTGCAACGCCGTGACTTCCAGCCCGTTATCAAGCAGTGCCGACATGACTGGATTCACTTCGTCTTCTTCGAGGACGAGATCGCCCATCATGACGTCCATCCCACCCTCGCCTTTCGTCATCGCAAGCCAACCTCCGAACCCGAAAGCGGTGGGCGTAGCAATTCCATCAATACTCACCTTCAGATCGTTGCGGGGAATATTGATCTTCAGAACGTTACTCTTGTAATCACCTTTTTTGCCGAGCGTCTGCAAGACACTGGCATAGTCGGCCGGCATTTCCTGGGCGGAAGCCATAGTTGCGGCCACAATCAGAATCGCAGCGAAGCTGCTCAGTTTCATAGCTACTCCTTCACTTGGTTTCATGTGATGCAGATCTCTCCTTGCACTCTGCGTAGAGGTCAAGATTGCTGAAGCCGTGCGCGATCCATCGCAGTCCTTCGCGGGCCGCGTGCGGATTCGTTGGGCGGGAATCGGCAGCCCGTACGATTTCGGCGAGTAGCCGAAGAGCGCGATCGTTCAATGAATGTTTGTTCAAAAGGGAATCGAACGAAACATCTTCCCCGTGGTGCCCTAATTCACATCCCGGCACGTCGAAAAGAATTCCGTCCGTGATCGAAGACCAGTCCGTGTCGTTCGGCAAGAATTCGAATTGAGCATCGGAATCTATGAATCGCTTTATGAGCCACGAACAGGCCACGCGGTCCACCTTCACTTTTTCGCGGGTAATCCATTTCATCGTTGGGCATCCTTGGGGGCGACCGTAAAATCGTCGAAATACGTGACGCTATCGGCCTTTGTCCAGAGACCGACCTTGCCGGGCTTTGAAAAAGTTGTATCCTCGGCTTCGAATAGCTGCTCCTGATTGAAGAAAACGGCGATCTTTTGACCCGCAAACCTGACTTCGAGATTGTTCCAGTGGCCACTTGGAATCAGGTGCTTGACTCCGTAGGATCTGGATGGCAGGCCTTTCGGCGCGATCGAGGTTCGGACGCCGTTTTCGACCTTGTAGAAGACGACGTTGCTTTCGAGCGCATTCGCCCGAACGATGTAGTAATTGTTGGGGTCCTGATAGCGCCAGACGATCCCGGCGGCCTGGTCTACGGAGCCTTCTACGGCTTTGAAAGCAACGCTGAGCTCACCATCCTGAATCGACGCGCGGTTCCAGATCGCCAATGGAAATCTGCCTGCCGTTTTATCTCGAGATAATTGCGCGAGCACGTTTGGAGGGCTCGGCGCCGATTCATCGCGCACAATTTCCCAGTCCGGCGCCGCTCCGGCATGGGTCATCGCAATGGTCCAGTCCGCGGGAAGTCTGCCGGGAACGCCTTGATCAAACCGGATAGTCTCTGCGTACGTCAAGCCGATTGGTAATGCCATGAGAATGAGGAGCAGGACGCGCATTCAAAACCTTCCAGCCCCACTGTGCAATACAATTCTGAGGATTCAATGAGTAAGCGGCGGCCACTCATCAATTCCTCAGAAAGCAGGGAGATACTACGGAGGCATAGATGCGGATTCTCATCGTCGAGGACGATCAAAAACTCGCCCGCCAACTCCAAAAGGGCCTTGCCGAACAGGGCCATACCGTTACATTGGCTTTCGAAGGGCGCGAAGGTCTACTCTCAGCACAGTCCGAGCCATTCGACGTGTTCGTCCTTGACGTGATGCTGCCCGGCATAGATGGTTTTTCGCTGGTCCGCCGTCTGCGAGGCGCGGGATCGAGTACCCCCATCCTGTTGTTGACAGCACGAGACACGGCCGAGGATATCGTTATGGGGCTTGATGCCGGGGCTGATGATTATCTGACGAAGCCTTTTTCCTTCAAAGTGCTATTAGCCCGGCTCCGTGCGCTTTCAAGACGGAAGCAGGTCGAGGCAAGCGCACAATTGCACATAGCGGATCTCGTTTTGGATCCGGCCATCCATGAAGTGAGGCGGGCAGGAGTTCCAATTTCACTGACGCCCAGAGAGTTTGAATTTCTGGAACTGCTGTTGAGGAATTCCGGGCGCGTGCTCACGAGAAGCCGGCTCATTGAAGCCGTCTGGGGCAATGAGCGTGACGTTGAGAACAATACCGTTGACGTTTTCATTCGCCAGCTGAGGACGAAGGTGGAGCCGCCTGGGACTTCTAAGCTGATTCACACAATCCGCGGGATTGGATATACGCTACGCGAGGAAGAGGCGGCTTGAAACGATACTCCATCGGATTTCGGCTTGCCGCCTGGTATTCCGTCGTGTTTGCTGGCGGTCTTGCCGTTTTCAGCCTGGCCGTCTGGTTCGCGATGCGCGCGGTGGTGTATCACGCCATCGATGATGAGCTTCGGGACCGCGTACAAGGCGTCCATGCGTTCATGAATCGCCAGGTTTCAGCGTTGTCGATACCAGAAATCCGCGATGAATTTCGTGAACACAGCGTCCTCGGGCCTGGCGGCGACCTGTTCCAAGTTTGTGACGCCCAGGGGCAGTGGCTATATCGATCCGTGCCGCTCGAAAGCAACAACGTGCCGATCGAGAAGCCATCCACTTTAGATCGTCCAATGTTCGCAACAACTCAAGTGGCAGGTCGCCCGCTGCGCTTCTACTCGGAACGAATCCTGGTGAACGGTCAACCGTACACCGTGCAAGTAGCAGCTCCGATGCACGAAGCGTTTGAAGCCATCGAGGCGTTCGGCCTCATTCTGGTTCTCGCGGTTCCGGTGTTGCTGATCGCAGCTAGCGCAGGAGGTTATTGGATCAGCAAACGGGCGCTCAATCCTGTAGACGAAATCTCTCGAGCAGCCCAGCGGATCAGTATTGAGAATCTGGCCGACCGGCTGCATGTACCCGAAACGGGAGATCAGCTTCAGCGACTTACGGAAACGCTGAATCAGATGTTTTCCAGACTCGAAGCGTCGGTACGCAGAATGAAGCAGTTCACAGCAGACGCTTCGCATGAGCTGCGCGCACCCATTGCCCTCATTCGAACAACCGCTGAAGTGGCAGTGCAGAGAAGGAATCGGCAAGCCGCCGAATATCTGGAGGCATTGGACGACATCCTGGAGGAGTCGGAGCGGACATCCCAAGTAGTAGACAGTCTGATGCTCCTGGCGCGCGCAGATGCTGGCAAGGAGGTTCTCGAACGCGGGCTGGTGGATGCCTGCTCGATATCCCGCGCTGCGGCCGAACAAGGAGAAAAGCTGGCCCGCATCAGAGAACTCGAATTTTCTGCTTCCATTCCTGACGAGCCCGTGCGGATTCACGCCGATGCCGAAGCGCTTCGTCGCGCGCTTCTAATTCTGATCGATAATGCTGGCAAGTACACCGCCGAACGAGGGGCGGTGCGATTCGATCTATCGGCGAACGACGGATTCGCAAGATTCAGCGTTAGTGACACCGGGATCGGGATCGCACCGGCTGATCTTCCACACATTTTTGATCGTTTCTGGAGAGCGGACAAGGCTCGCTCGCGTGCACACGGAGGAGCCGGCCTCGGTCTATCTATCGCAAAATGGATTGCGGAAAGTCATGCAGGGTCAATCTCTGTAAAGAGCGAGGCCGGCAAAGGGTCCGTTTTCTCTTTGAGCGTTCCTTTGGAGAAATAATGCTGGAGTTGGCCCTGCACCCTAAGCACGGCTGCTACGAAACGAGCCTAGCGGCTCGCTTTTCTGCATTACCAGTAAGCAGTTCCACAACAGGCTCTTCTGGCATTCTTCGGCCCCGTTCGCGAGACTTTGTAGCGCGGTTACGCCCCGGGCGGAGAGGATCTGCTGCGAAGCCACGGAGAGGTTCTGGAGCCGCGCGTCACGAAACCGTTTAGCCAGACCGCACTACAGGCCACAATTAAAGCCGCTCCGGGTGATAAATTGCAAACGCACACGGCAATGTTCCATGATCTACTTTCTTGACGCCAAAGGGGTTGGAAAAACTGGCTGGCATTCAACTGCTGGATATCTGCCTTCCAACCATATATGGACATGACCTGATCGTGCCACGTTAGACGATCTTGGGCCGTAAGCGGTCATCCGGACTGCGTTTCGCCGGAACGGTGGATGCGAGAATTCGCCGCTGAATGGTGTGGGTGAATAGTCAAACGTATCGGCGCAGACTCTATCGAGGACCGTCGACCGCAGCGCGCCCAAGTTGGTCAACTATGCCCAATGCTACGCTGACCCTGTGCATAGGCAGGGTGTTCTGCATTTGGATCGCTCGCGAACGGGATGAACGGTGTACCGATCGAGAGGGGTAGTCGGTCGGCTCGGGCTTTCGTGCGCAACTGAAATCCAGAGCAGATGCGCCCTTTTGGTGGGAGCACCTGCTTTTCCGCTGTATCAAAACGTATCAAAACCCTATCTGAAACAAACGTTAGGGTTGTCTGTCGAGCGAAGAGCAGATTCCCAGGTTATTGGAAAGACTGAGAAAACGCGAAACGGAATGGACTGATTGGAAAGAAGCTTCACGCGCCCAAGGCAGGTGCGCTACCAGGCTGCGCTACGCCCCGACAATTTCTGGCTCTCTTGATTTTAAACACTTCCAGCATTTCCGA
>DATIMA010000280.1:0-5000 GCA_035475915.1 Bryobacteraceae bacterium | reverse complement strand
TGTTACGGACGTCGCAGGTTTCCTGGCCGCCATCTTTATGCGCGGGATTCCGGTGCTGCAGGTCCCGACAACGCTCCTGGCTCAAGTGGATGCGGCAGTCGGCGGGAAAACAGGCGTCAATCTCCAGTGCGGGAAGAATCTCCTGGGCAGTTTTCATCAACCGCTCGCGGTCATCATCGACCCTGAAGTTTTGTCCAGCTTGCCCGAACGCGAGTATCGGGCCGGTCTGTTCGAGGTGATCAAGTGCGGGGTGATTCGCGATCCGCAACTCTTCGAATTGTTGGAGAACCGGGCAGAGGAAGTGCTCCGGCTGCAGCCCGGTGTAGTGGATGAGCTTATTTCCGCCGCAGTGCGAATCAAAGCCGAGGTGGTATCGGCGGACGAGCGTGAAGGCGATTTGCGCCGCATCCTGAACTTTGGCCATACGATCGGCCACGCCTTGGAAGCCGAAACCGAATACGTGCGCTTTCTTCACGGCGAGGCGATCGCATGGGGAATGCTGGCCGCCGCGCGCCTTGCGGAACTGTGCGGGATGCTGCCCGCCGTGGATGCGGCGCGAATCGGCAAAGTCATCTGCCGCTATGGACCGCTGCCGCAAGCAAACGGCGTGAATCCGGATCATCTGATAGCGAGGCTTATCAGCGATAAGAAGACTCTGCAGGGAAAGGTTCACTTCGTGTTACCAACTCAGATTGGCGAGGTGAAGATCGCATCGGGTCTCGACACCGCCACGGTGCGGCAAGCGATTGTGGATTCCTTTCAATAAAGATTGTGCCGAGCGCAGCGGGAACAACTCCGCCAGGAACATCGGGCGAGCAACAGGCGGCGACGTGGGTGCGGCAGATGTTCTCCGGAATCGCGCCCAGGTATGACTTCATCAACCATGTTCTTTCGCTAAACATCGATCGAAGCTGGAGAAAAGCGTTGATGCGCAGCCTGGGCCCGGCGCTGTCAGTTCCCGACGCGAAGGTGCTTGATCTGTGCTGCGGAACGGGGGATGTGCTGTTTGAGCTGCAGGGCATCTCCGCAACGCGGGTGATGGGCGCCGATTTTTCACATCCCATGCTGGTTGCCGCGCAACAGAAGGCAGCCCGGAAGAAAGTTCAGGCATGCTTGTTTGAGGCCGACGCGCTGGAACTGCCGCTGGCCGAAGACAGCCTGGATGCCATTTCAATCGCCTTTGGATTTCGCAACCTTGCCAATTATGCGCAGGGATTGGCGGAGCTACGGCGCGTGCTGAAACCCGGCGGAACGCTAGCGATTTTGGAATTTTCGCACCCGCCGCACGCGTTAATGAAGGCCGCATACGGCCTGTATTCGCGCCTTCTGCTGCCGTCGATCGGAACCTTGATTTCGGGATCGAGCGCGGCTTACAGGTATCTGCCCGATTCGATTCGCAAGTTCCCCCGGGCGCCTGAGCTTTGCGGCCTGATGGAGCGCGCCGGCTTTGCGGGAAGCAGCTTCCAATTGCTTACGGGCGGAATTGCAGCTCTACACGTAGGAATGAAATCAGCGGCTGGCAGCGCTCGCTAGACTCCGGTTTATCTCCTCGCGAAGCGCCAGGTTGCGAACCAGCCGGAGCAGATAGTTGGGATGCAGGCCCAGCAGTTTCGCGGCTTGTTTGTAATCGCCGTTGCCCTGAACGTAGGCATCCAGAATGGCTTCGCGCTTGGCTTGCCCCACGGAGTGATGGTATTTGGCGCCCGCATCCCGGGGAGCAGCGTCAAGCAGCGTTTCCGGCAAATCTTCGGGCAAGACCCAATCCGAAACGCCCAGCACAACTGCGCGTTCCATGGCGTTCTCGAGTTCACGCACGTTCCCAGGCCAGGAGTATTGGGTAATGATTTCTTCCGCCTCCGGCGAAAGGCCGAGCACCTGACGTTTGCATCGCTCCGCCGAGCGCTGCAGAAAATAATGCGCCAGCAGCGGGACGTCCTCTTTACGTTCGCGGAGGGGCGGTGAATCAAGCGTAACCACGTTGAGGCGGTGATACAGGTCCTCGCGGAACCTGCCTTCACGCACGTCCTCGGTGAGATCGCGGTTGGTCGCGGCGATCACCCGAATATCCAGGGGATACGGTTGCGTTCCGCCCACACGCTCAAATTCGCGCTGCTGCAGAACCCGCAGCAGTTTTGCTTGAAGCGACGGCGCCAGCTCGCCGACTTCGTCCAGGAAGATGGTCCCACCCTGCGCTCTTTCGAAGCGGCCTTTCTTTTGAGCAATAGCGCCGGTGAAGGCCCCTTTTTCATGGCCGAAGAGTTCACTTTCAAAGAGCGTCTCCGTAAGGGCCGCGCAATTCACGGCTACGAAGGCGCGCTCATGTCTTGGGCTTTTATAATGCAGCGCGCGCGCAATCAGCTCTTTGCCTGTTCCGCTTTCGCCCGTGATCAAGACTGTTGTGTCGCGCGGGGCAACCCGGTCCACCAATTCGAGGAGCCGGCGGATAATAGGGCTGTTCCCCACGATTCCGGTGCTAACCGCAATCTGTTCCTGGAGAAGCGCATTTTCAGCCTTCAACGCTTCGACTTCCTGATTCGCTTCGAAGCCAACTGAGGCCAGAGAGGCGACCGCGGTCAAAGTTTCAAGATGAGCGGTAAGCGCTGCCGTTTCGCGGTCCGGCACGCGAACCGCCAAGGCGCCATGGAGAGCCCCGCTGATGTAAAGCGGAACGGCTACGATGCCGGCAGAGGGATCTTCGAATGCTCCTTCTTCGCAGACCCTTCCAAGCGCGGGCGCAAAGTCTGACTGGTACTGCGACGCGCAACTCCGGAACGAGGCGATAAGGTCTGAACAGGAAGTCCCCAGCAGCAGCAGTCCTTCTTTAGCCGGCATAAGATCCGACACGAGGCGCAAAATCTGGCCTTCCAGCAGCTTGCTTTGGCCCTCACCCACTGCGGCGGCGAGCGCGCGAAACATGAAGACCAGGGAGCAAGCGCCCAGGAGCACAGGCTTGGTGTCAGCGACAGCGGCAACCGGAGCAACTTCGGCAGCGGCGAGCGCCTCCCCGGAGCGATACATCAAAATTGTTTTTCCGACGCCAATCTGGTCGCGATCTTCCAGCCAGCGTTCCGCCGATCGCATGCCGTTCACGTAGGTTCCGGCGGAGCTGCGGAGATCCATAATGACAAATCGCTCGCCATGCGGCCGTATCTGGCAATGACGCCAGCCCACGTCCGGCTCAGTGAGCACAATCTGGGAATTGGGCGCTCGGCCAATCAGGATTTCGCCGCGTCCGAGTGGGAAGCGAGTGCCCGCCAAGGGACCGTTCACAACAATCAGTTCCGCGCTCATTGTTCGAATTGACAGTGTATCGAGAATACTATGCGGATTTCACGCTGATAAGCTGATTCTCTTCTGAAAAGAAGCCGGACTCCTCGGCGTTGCCCTCCAGATCGAGAAACCGGGTATCCAGCAGGCGGCCCGGATCGATGTTTCCCATGGCGGACAGCATGGTTTCCTTCAGGAATGGATGCTGCTTTTCGATTTCCGCGAACATGTCGCGCAGTGTGCGGCGAACCGTGCCGGTCTTTTGCGAGCATCCACAGGGAATTACCGGAGCGCCGAGGGAGGCAGCGAAGGCGCTGGTTAGATCTTCCGTGACATAAACCAGCGGGCGGATCAGCCTGAATTCCTTCTTCTTCGACCACGTGACCGGCGGAAGCGCGCTGGTGCGTCCCGTGAACATAGCATTGCGCAGAAAGGATTCGCAGAAGTCGTCGGCGGTATGGCCGAACGCGATGACATTCGCGCCCAGCTTGCGGGCCAGTTCGTAAACGGCGCGGCGGCGAAACCGGCTGCACATATCGCAACCGTGATCGGGCTGTTCATCCAGCAGCTTGAGGGAAGGCCCATCCTGCACGCAGGTCCACTCGATTCCACGGCTTCTCAGGTAAGCGCCCACCGGCTGAATCGGCGCGAGAAACTTCCCCTGCTCGATGGTAAAGGCGGAGACAGAGAATCGAACCGGCGCGCGTCGCTCCAACAGCAGCAACGCTTCGAGCAGCGTCAGCGAGTCCTTCCCGCCCGAGATGCCGACGGCCACGCGATCGCCATCACGAATCATGCGGAAGCGGCCGATCGCCTCGCCGACTTTACGGAGGATTGTTTTTTCCAGGTCCACTGTTCTCAAGATTAGCGGAAGAAATTTGCCGGGATGTTGAAACGAGTTGACGTACTCTGCATAATAGAGTACTCTAAATACAGAGTGACCCAGAGTTTAGCAATGAAAGCCACGCCAGCGGTGAAACGAGGATTGGAGAACTACGATGCATGAGCACACCACCGAGCACGAATTGAGGGAAAGGCTGAGCCTGATCGAGAGCATGATTGCCGAGGGACGCCGGAAAACAGAGAGTTGGGGATGGACTTTCGTTCTGTGGGGCGTTGTTTACTACGCCGCCATCGCGTGGTCCGCCTGGGATCGCAGCCCTTGGGCTTGGCCGGTCACTATCTTGATCGGCATCATTGCTACCGCTATCATCGTTTCTTCAAAAGCCGGCAATCACCCGGAGACCACCCTGGGCCGGGCAACCGGTTCTATCTGGATTGCTTTGGGAATTTCGATGTTTCTGCTGTTTCTAGCCCTCGGCCTGAGTGGAAGGCTTACCGATCAGCATGTCTTTTTGGCCGCGATATCGGCCATACTTGGCATGGCCAACGGAGCCTCAGCCCTGATTCTTCGCTGGAAGGTTCAGTTCGCATGCGCGGTGGTGTGGTGGGCGGCGGCTGTGGTTTCGTGCTTTGGCAGCGATACGCAGAGCACGATCGTGTTTCTGGTCGCCATCTTTCTCTGCCAGATCGTGTTTGGTATCTACGGCGTGATCGCTGGAGTGCAGCGACGCAAACGGCATCGTCCCATCCATGCCTGAGTTGCCTGAGATCGATCCCATCGTCCATGGGAGGCTGCGTCTGGCGCTACTTTCGCTGCTTAGCGGCGTGGAAACCGCCGAGTTTACATGGCTCCGGGCCAAGACGGAGGCCACGGACGGCAACCTGGGCGC
>DATIMA010000279.1:0-48847 GCA_035475915.1 Bryobacteraceae bacterium | reverse complement strand
GTGAGCCCGGCCTGAGTCTTGCGCCTCCTTCTTAAGCCAGGAGATTCACTACACCGCAACATTTACTGCAAACTCCATTTTACGGATTCGCTTCGCCGGGCGGTGGATTGCCGTTCTGTGGCGCGCCTTGCGGAGCTCGCTGCTGCGGGTTTTGTGGAGCACTTTGGGGAGCGAGCAGCGGCGGCCGGGTCGGAGCGTTCTGAGGCGCTGCGGGAGCGGGCGCCTGATTTTGACGCGGCTGATTCGGAAGCGGTTGAACAGGTGGATAACCCGCTGGCGCGCGCGGCGCCGGAGCGGCCGGTGCCGGTTGAGGAGCACTGGCAGCCGGCGGCTGCTCATTCGATGGCGACGGCAGCGGCGCGGGAGGCGGTGCATTGCCGTCTGGCCGCCGGTCAACCTTTACAACGCGCTCCGTCCCGGCGTACACACCCTGGCTTGCAATATCGGTCATGTCAGGAGCGCGTATGATGTGCGGAACCAGGGCAACGATAATGTCGTCCCGTTCCCGATCGCGGTTTCTTGAGCCGAACAGATACCCAAGCACCGGAAGGTTCGCGACACCCGGTATGCCGGCGATGGTCTGACTGTCGCTATTGGAAGTTAAGCCACCCAGAAGGCTGACCTCTCCATCCTTCATCCGAATATCGGCTTCGTCGACTTTTTGCCCGATAACCGGCTGCTGGATTCCGGCAATATTCTCCGTCTGAACGACGTTCGAAATCTCCACCTTTATGTGCATACTCACGTCGTTCGGAGCGTTCACATGCGGCGAAAGTTCAATCTGCACGCCGACATCCACCTGCTGGAATTGGGTCGTGGCATAGGGGATTGCGCCCGGTGTGGCGACTGCGGAGTTCAGCGAGCCGGACACATACGGAATCTTGCTTCCAACCTTCAGGATTGCTTTGCCGCCATCGGTGACGCGCACTTCCGGGCGCTGCAGGAGATGGGTAGAGGCGTCCGTCAGGAGCGCCTGAACGAGCGCTCCCGGCAAGCTGACCGAGAAATCGTTGGTCGATATATGGCCCATTTTCGATAGCGCAATGTACTGGCTAGGGGTCCCCGTAGTGCCGGTGGTTCCAGTCGTTCCCGTGGTTCCGGTTGTCGTGTCGGTTGTGCCGGTCGTACCGGTTGTCGTTCCTGTGGTGCTGGTTGTGGTACCGGTCGTACTGGTCGTCGTACCCGTAGTTGAACCCGTGGTGGCGGTTGTGCCGAAAAGAACGGGGTTACGGGGCGTGAACTGAATCGGAACGTTCAACCCACCGGTCTGACCGGCAAGGGCCGCGCCGAGGGTGCTGATCTTCGATTTCGAGACTTCCATGACCATCACGTCAACCACTATCTCGGGTTTGGGCCTGTCCAGATCATGAACCAGCTTCTCGACGAGCGCGATGGTATCCGGAGTGCCGCGCGCAATGATGGCGTTCTGGCTGGCGACCTGGAAAATCCCAGTACTGAGTTTAGCTCCGGTGCGGACGCCGTTGAAGATTTCCGTGAATTCGTTTGGGGTGCTGGCGTTCTGGATATAGAACACCTTCACAACCTCATCCTGGTATTCCTGCCGCTTCGGCTCGCTCTCCTGGGTCACGAAAATGGCGTTCCGGCTGATCGGTTTCCAGAACGTGTGCGTCACCAGCGCGATGTAATTCAGCGCCTCTTCGAGCGTGACGTTGTTCAAATCCAAATTGACATTCTTGTTGCCGCCGCCCATGCCTCCCATCGTCGATTCAATTCCCTGGGGATCGAACAGGACATTGATCCCGGCCAGCTTGCACACGCTCTCATACAACACGCGCGGAGGCTGGTTGTTCATTTTCAGGCTGCTGATCTGATTGTTAATAGGGCGGAGTTCCGGAGGGCCTTCGAGCGAGTTGATGCGGGCTTCCACCTCCCGGCGCGCCTTCTCGGCTGGGGTCAGGATGGTCGTGCCCGGGGGCGCTTTCGACTTTTCCTTCACCATCTCAGTGGTTTGGCGGATCTCTTGCAATGCAATTTGGGAGGAAGGATCGGCCAGCAGTGCCCGCTGAAACTCCACCAGTGCTTCGTTCAGTTTCTGATCGCGCTGTAAGGCCCTCCCCTTCTCGATGTGGGCCTGCGAGGCTGCGCCGCGAACCCGATTTACGGCAATGAGATAGGCCGGCTCTTTGGGATCGATGTCCAGAGCCTGTGAATAGTCGTTCAGCGCCGCGTCGTAGTCCTTGTGAGCCTCGGCCTTTTCCCCTTCTTTCAGGAGCTTGTCACCCTGTTTGGTGTGCGCTTCAATAGGAATGCCCCAGAAAACGAGCGCACAGACGAGCGCGGGCAGAAGTCGTAAGTTCTTAAAAAGGTTCACGTTAGCATATCCCAACTCGTATTCATCCCGGGCGCTCAGCAGATTTGAAACCGCGCAAGCGCTTGCTAGCATTGGCTATGCCGCCAAGACAGCCAGCACGGGTCCACACAAAAATGTCCCGCCCTGGATATTTTCCTCTCCCTGGTCCTATGGAAGACGTTCCAGAGTAGCCCGACGTGCAGGTTCCGATACCTCACTGGGCGAAACTGGAGATGAGCCCGCGTTCTCAGCGAGGCGAAGATTCAATAATAAATGAGCCCGCGTTCTCAGCGAGGCGAAGATTCAAGACTCCAAGTTAAACGGCGACAACTTTGGCTCAACCAGGCGAAATCAAGATTTTGAGCGACAATCGGTCCGCTGGACATAATTATCACCTATTCGACCGCTACGAAGCGGGATTGGTGCTCACCGGGACCGAAGTGAAAGCGGCTAAGACCGGAAAGATCCAGCTCAAAGAGAGCTATGCGGAAATCACAGAGGATGAAGCATGGCTGATGAACGCCCATATCAGCGAGTATTCGCATGGCAATCTGATGAACCATGTTCCGGTTCGCAAGCGGAAACTCCTGCTGCACCGCTCTGAGATTGAGAAGCTGCGCGGCGAGACGCGCGAGAAGGGCCTGACTGTCGTTCCCACCAAACTCTACATCAAGAGTGGACGGATCAAAGTTGAGATTGCGGTAGCCAAGGGCAAAAAGTTCCACGACAAGCGCGAAGCCATTCGAGCCAAAGAAATGCAGGCGGAAGCAAAAGCGGCTCTGGCCAGGCGTGGTCGACAGTAGATTCCGACTCATATGCAACTACAGATTGAAACTGCACAAATCGAAAAGCTAGGCGTAGACGCACTGGCTGTCATCTGCTTCGAACCCGAAGATGTGGGGGCAGCTACAACTCCGGCGGCCGGCCCGGGGCATGCTTCGGATCCCGGGATTGCGGCCCAGGGCGGCTGGCTTGCCGATCTGCGGACCTCAGGCGAATTCACAGGCAAGCTATACGAAATGGCCGTATTGCACCGGCCGCAAGGTCTCTCTGCCAAGCGCCTGGTACTGATCGGCGGCGGCAAACGCGACAAGTTTTCCTCTGTTGAGGTTCGCAGAATCGCGGGAACTCTGGTGCGTTCGTTAAAACCCAAAGGAATCCGCAGCATTGCGCTGCTGGTGGATACGCCGAACGGCGACGAATATGTGACACCGGCCGCCGAGGGCGCTCTGCTCGGAGATTGGGAGGCCGATAAATACAAGTCGGACCCCAAGAAGAACGATAAAAAGATCGATACGTTTGCCGTGATCGTACCGCGTGTTGCGGCGGATTCGCTGCGGTCCGCGCTCGAGCGCGGCCGGATCATCGCCGAATCCCAAAACCTGACCCGCGATCTGGCCAATGAGCCGGCAAACAAGCTCAAACCGGGCGATCTGGCCGAAGCGGCCCGAAAGATGGCGGCTGATTTTGGACTGCAGTGCGAAGTTCTTAACCAGGAGCGAATGGCGCAACTGGGCATGGGTGCGCTGCTGGGCGTGGCCCAGGGCAGCACCAATCCCCCGTTCCTGATTGTAATTCAGTATCGTCCAGCTTCGCCAAAGAGCGACTGTCATCTGGCGCTGGTGGGTAAAGGCGTCACCTTTGATACAGGCGGCATCTCGATTAAGCCTTCCGACGGGATGGAGAAGATGAAGTACGACATGGCCGGAGCGGCTGCGGTCATCGGAGCCATGCGTGCGATTGCCCAGCTCAAGCCACCGATTCCCGTCACTGGGTATATTCCGACCGTAGAGAATATGGTGAATGGGGACGCACAGCGCCCGGGCGATATTGTCACTGCTCTATCAGGCAAGACCATTGAAGTTCTCAATACGGATGCCGAAGGGCGGCTGATTCTGGCCGACGCCATCACCTACGCGAACCGGAATGGCGCGACCCACATCGTCGATGCCGCTACTCTGACCGGTGCAATCGGGATCGCGCTGGGGCATTACAACATTGGCGCGTTCACGAACAACGAAGACTTCCTGCAGCGGCTTTTGAAATCGACTCGCGCAGCGGGCGAAAAAACTTGGCCACTACCGATGGATGAAGAGTACAAAGAGTACCTGAAGTCGGCGTTCGCGGATCTGCCTAACATCGGCGGCCGCTATGGCGGTTCCATTACCGCCGCCTGGTTTCTTCGCGAGTTTGCCGATCCCACTCCGTGGGTTCACTTGGATATCGCATATACTGCCTGGCTGGATGAGGCGAAGGGCTGGCTGGCAAAGGGTCCGACTGGTGTAGCTGTTCGTTCGTTCGTGCATCTCGCGATGGATTGGAATAGCATACAGTGACTCGGAATATACTCGAAATGCAAAAGATCTCTTGATTCGGGAGGTAGATAGAGGATGCAGCTTCGTGTTCTTGCGTTCGTGCTGGCAGGAGGCAAGGGAACCCGCCTTTCTCCTCTCACCAAGGAACGAGCCAAACCGGCGGTTCCCTTTGGAGGCCGTTATCGCATCGTTGATTTCGTCCTAAGCAATCTCGTGAACTCCGGTATCTATTCCATCTATGTGCTGATACAGTTCAAGAGCCAATCCCTTCTGCAGCATCTGCGCGAAGGATGGGAGGTGAGTGGATTGCTGAAGAACAATTTCATCATTCCCGTTCCCGCGCAGATGCGATCCGCGCAGGAGGATTGGTATCGCGGCACCGCCGATGCTATTCATCAGAACATCAATCTGATTCAGCAGGCCGATCCGCACGTGGTGGTTATCTTCGGAGCCGATCACATCTACCGCATGAACATCCGGCAAATGATCGAATACCACGTGGAGAAGAGGGCCGGCGTCACAGTCGCGGCAATTGGCGTCGATAAGGCACTGGCCTCCGATTTCGGCGTGATCGAAACAACCTCGGAAGGCAACATCATCGGCTTTCACGAAAAGAAAGCCGACGCGCCTACTATGCCCGACGATCCAACCCGTGTTTTTGCCTCAATGGGCAATTACATTTTCTCGACCGACATTTTGCTTCGCGAACTTCACGCCGACGGCCAGAACGAGGAGAGCTCGCATGATTTTGGAAAGGACATTCTGCCCTCGCTGATCGGGCGCGCGGACATGTACGCATACGATTTTCAGACCAACGTCATTCCCGGCGACCCGATTGGATCGCCCCAGTACTGGCGGGACGTTGGAACGCTTGATGCCTATTACGAGGCCAGCATGGATCTGCGCGCTGTCTCACCCGAACTGAACCTTTACAACCGCCAGTGGCCGCTGCGTACCGCGGGCTATTTCGATGCTCCGGCAAAGTTCGTCTTCGACGAGGATGGGCGGCGCGGCATGGCGGTGGATTCCATCATCGCCGGCAGTTCCATTGTTTCCGGAGGCATGGTAAGAGGTTCAGTGTTGGGGCGCGGAGTGCGTGTGCACACAGGCGCACATGTCGAAGATTCGGTGATATTCGACAATTGCGATATCGGACGCCGCGCCAAGATCCGGCGCGCTATTCTCGATAAGAACGTAAAGATCCCGCCCGACACGGAAGTCGGCTACGATCTTGAGGAAGACCGAAAGAAATACTACGTAAGTGAGACCGGGATCATCGTTATCGAGGGCCACCAGTCAACGGTGGATATTTCGACGGTGCAGATATAGTATCTGGTCAGGAGTGGAGCAGTGGCGAAGGAGATTCCCAGGCGTCCGGGATGTTCCGCGAAGAATGCTCCAGGTGCACAGGAGAGCCTCCATGCCGCAAAAGGCACCCCCCCAGCAAGCAATGATCCGAAACGAGCTCCGCCGCCCATTGCCGGGATAGGAGCTTCAGCCGGCGGCCTGGAAGCTTTCACCAGGTTTCTCAAACACCTCCCGCCCGATTCTGGTATCGCGTTCGTCCTCATTCAGCACCTCGACGCTAGACATCACAGCCAGTTGGCCGAAATTCTGACGAAGGCGACTGCTATGCCGGTGACCGAAATCAGGGCCGATATGCATGCGGAAGCCAACCACGTTTATGTCATCTCGCCAAATGAATGCCTGGCGGTGACGGACGGGCATTTGCGCGTTGAGCCGCGAGGGCCCGGCCGGAACCTGCCCATTGATTATTTTTTCCGGTCGCTCGCCGAGGCGCAAGGGAGTCGGGCGCTTGGAGTCGTGTTATCCGGAACCGCCTCCGATGGCACCTTAGGTCTCAAAGCGATTAAGGCCGAGGGCGGCATCACGTTCGTCCAGGAGCCGTCATCGGCAAAGTTCGATGGCATGCCTCGAAGCGCTATTGCCGCCGGCGTCGCTGATTTTGTGCTGACTCCCGAACAGATCGCCAAACGTCTGGTCGCGATTGCCCGCAATCCCTATGTGATTCTCAAGCCAGAAGAGGCTGTCAAAGCGGGACCGGATACCGAACTCGAACTGAACAAAATCTTCGGCGCGCTGCGCGCCGCCACAGGCAACGACTTCACTCACTACAAGCACACCACCATCCGAAGACGGGTCCAGCGCCGGATGGTTCTTCACTCCTTTGAGAAATTGGGCGATTACCTCGGCTATCTCCAACAGAATCCGTCGGAAATGAAAGAGCTGGCAAACGACCTGCTCATCCGTGTCACATCGTTTTTCCGGGAACCGGAGACGTTGCGGGCGCTGACCGAGAAGGCATTTCCTTCAATCATCAAAAACAGCCCGCCGGATGATCCTATACGAATCTGGGTTCCCGGCTGTGCGACCGGCGAGGAAGCCTACTCTATCGTCATCTGCCTAACCGAGTTCTTGGAAAGTTCCGGCGTGAGTATCCCGCTGCAAGTTTTCGCCACGGACGTCAGCGAGACAGCGCTTGAAAAAGCTCGTTCCGGGATCTATTTGGAATCGGCGCTCGCGGATGTTTCCCCACAACGACTCGAACGCTTTTTTACCAAAATAGACAGTGCGTACCAAATCCAGAAGACGGTTCGGGACGTTTGCGTATTCGCCAAACAGAACATCGCCAAAGATCCGCCTTTCTCCAGGCTCGACCTCATCAGTTGCTGCAACGTGCTGATCTATTTCGACCCAGTGTTACAGCGGAAAGTGCTGTCGGTGTTTCACTATGCTCTCAAGCCATCTGGCTTTCTCATGCTCGGATCCTCAGAAAGCGTCGGTCCCTTTGCGGAGTCGTTCCGGCAATTGTCTAAAAAGCAACGGCTTTATGCGAAACAACCGGCATCGGAACCGGCGGCGCTTAATCTGGACGCTCGCGAGCCGACGCCAGTCAGACCGCCCGGCGGCGATTCGGCTGTCCAAAGCGCCAGGGTAGCCTTTGATTTACAGAAGACCGCCGACCGGATTCTGTTGAATGAATATGCTCCCGCGGGTGTGATAGTGGACGGCTCGATGAGGATACTGCAGGTTCGCGGGCATACGGGCCCTTATCTGGAGCTCGCTCCAGGGGAACCGACCAACCACCTTCTGAAAATGGCTCGCGAAGGCTTGGTCGTGGGCTTGCGAGCAGCGCTTCGTAAGGTGGCCCAGAATAAGAGCGCGATTACCCATCAGGCAAAGGTCAAACACAACGGCGAATTTCGAGAAGTCAATCTTCGGGTCATCCCCATAAATGGATCGGTAGCGTCTAAAGAACGCCATTTTCTGGTTTTGTTCGAAGACGTAAAAGCGCCGCCCGCAGCTGAGGCGAAGTCAGCAGTTGAGAACAAGCCGAAAGGAGCCGGGCAAAGTCGGACAACTGGCAACATCGCTAATCGGGAGAATGCTCGCCTGAAGCAGGAGCTTGCCGCAACACGAGAATACCTGCAAGAGATTGTCGAGGAACAGGAAGCGGCCACCGAAGAGCTCAAATCCGCGAACGAGGAGGCTCAGGCAACCAATGAAGAACTTGAAACCGCCAAAGAGGAGCTTCAATCCGCCAATGAAGAACTGAACACGCTGAATGATGAGCTTCGAACCCGCAACGCGGCGTTAGCCGAAGTTAATGCCGATCTGACGAATGTGCTGACAAGCATCAATATCCCTTTGGTGATGGTGGGGAAAGATCTGAGGATCCGCAGGTTCACACAGGCGATCGAACCCATGCTGAATCTCATCGAGTCCGATGTGGGTAGGTCCATCTCCGATCTTAAGCCGAACATCGCTGTTCCCGATTTGCCCGATTTGCTGCGCGAAGCAATCCACGGTGGCAGTCCTAATCCCCGGGAAATAACAGACCTGGCTGGCAAGTGGTACTCACTCCAGGCATTGCCTTACAAAGCGCCAAACGGCAAAGTCGACGGGGCCCTCTTAGTGTTGTTCAATATCGACGCGGTGAAGCGGGGCCGCGATTATGCGGAATCCATTATTGAAACGCTGCCGCAACCCGTTCTGGCCCTGAACCCTGACCTGAAAGTCAGAACCGCCAATCGTGCCTTCTATCAAACGTTCCATGTATCAAAAACCGAAACCGAGAATCATTTCATCTATGACCTGGGCAACGGGCAGTGGGACATCCCGAACCTGCGGCAACTGCTGGAAAACATTCTCCCCGAACGATCCTCGTTCAATGACTTCGAAATTGATCATCGCTTTGAGCGCATTGGGCGAAAGACTATGCTGCTCAGCGCCCGCATCATGGGCGAACCTGAGGTAGACGGGCGAACTATTCTTCTCGCGATTGTGGACATCACGGAGCGCGTGCGGGCCGAGAAACAGCTCAGGGAGACAAATGAGCGCCTGAAACAGTATGCTTACGCGGCCTCCCACGATCTGCAGGAGCCGCTTCGCATGGTCGTGAGCTACAGCCAACTTCTGGCCCGGGATTATGAAGGCAAGCTGGAGGGAAACGCTGATAAGTACATCCGCTATACCATGGAGAGCGCCAGGCGAATGGAGGCCCTCCTGAAAGGCATGCGTGAATACTGGCAAGCGAGCGAGCGCGGGCCAGAGCCGCTAATTCCGGTGAATTGCAACGATGCTCTCGCGAAGGCGCTGCTTAACCTTCAGCAAGCGATTGGCGAAAGCGGGGCTACCGTCATCCGTGGCGAATTGCCTACCGTTTTGGCGAACGAAACCATGCTGGTGCAGTTATTCCAGAATCTGGTGGGGAATGCACTCAAATACAGCCGCGACGAAGCCACGAGGATTGAAATCTCGGCTGGAAAGGACAGCGGCGGAGACTGGGTCTTTTCGATTAAGGACAATGGCATCGGTATCGATCCGGAACACCACAAGGACATTTTCGAAATCTTCAGCCGCCTGAACGGAGGCAAGTACCCCGGCGCAGGCATGGGGTTGGCCATCTGCGGCAAACTGATCGAGAACCTGGGCGGCCGGATTTGGGCGGAATCGGAACCAGGTCATGGTTCCACGTTTAAGTTCACTATCCCGGCAGCGGAAGCGAAGTGATGGGGGCTCGCCGGGCGAGCGACGAATGAACACAAATGAACACGAATTCAACGCTGCAAAATTTCGCGATACGGCTTTTTAATCTCACGCCCATCGATCAATTCGGTGTGATAGACCGGCTCGGTCAACGCTGTGCTCATCAAGGGTTCACCCCATAATTCGTGTTCATTTGTGTTCATCCGTGGCCGAAAATTCTTCAATTGCCAACCACCGCAGCCGGCGTCGGCTTCTTCTGAACCGTCGTCACCAGCAGGCCCACCGCGACCACCACGATGCAGCCCACAACGTTGTACCAGAGAAACGAGATGCTGGTGAATCCCGCCACGGAGAAGATGGCCGCTTCGCCTGCCAGCACGCCCCAGAACGCGGCTGTCCCCCTTACATGTCTGAAGAAAAAGGCCAATACGAAGACCCCCAGCATCCCTCCATAGAACAGCGAACCCACAATATTCACCCGCACGATTAGCGCTCCGAATCCCCTTGCTCCAAGAGCAGCGAAAGCCACCGCGTACGCGCCCCAGAAAAGTGTGAAGCCGCGAGAGGCGAGCAGATAGTGCCGATCACTCTTGTTTCGCACAAAGTAACGCCGATAGATATCGACCACCGAGACCGTGGCGAGCGAATTGATTTCTCCCGAGGTGGACCCCATCGAAGCGGAAAAAATCACTCCGATGACAAGGCCGATCAAGCCCACCGGAAGATACGTTTTAACGAATGACAAGAAGATGTAATTTGTATCGTCGTACTTTGCGCCGCCATGCAGTCGCTCCACAAGCTGCAAGCCTTCCTGGCGGCTCTTTGAGAAGTCCGTTTCTGCTTTCCGGAAGTTGTTCAGGGCTGGATCTATCTGCTTACCGGTGTGGCGCGCCGCTTCGGCGAAGCGATACGCTGCCTCGCGGCGCTGTTCGAAGGCGCGATCATAGTTCGCCTTGGTAGGTTTCCAAGCGGCGGTTTTCGCGGCGTGATTCGCCTCCAGCGGCTGAAATATCATCGGAGCTTGAACGAAGAGTGATAGCACAAAGACGATTGCCCCGATGAACAAGATAAAGAGCTGCATCGGAATCTTCACGATCGCGTTGAACAGAAGGCTCAACCGGCTCTGTGCGATGGACCGGCCGGTCAGGTAACGCTGCACCTGGCTTTGATCGGTGCCGAAATAGGCCAACGCCAGGAACCCGCCTCCAATAAGCCCGCTCCACAGGTTGTAGCGATCACTCCAGTTGAGATGCGGATCAACGATGTTCAAGCGTCCCGCAGCGCCCGCCAGATGCAGAGCATCAATAAAGGAAATGCCCGTAGGCAACGCGTGAATCATGATCACGAGGCTGAGGACTAGTGCAACGAAAATCATTGTCATCTGCTGGACATCGGCCCACGTGAGCGCTTTAATGCCGCCGCTAGCCGTGTAAATGACCACCAGCGCGCCGATTATGATTGTGATCACCCGGTCGGAGATGCCCAGCACGTCGGAGAGCGCGACAGCAGGTGCGTATAGCCCAATACCGGCGGCGAGCCCGCGTTGGATGAGAAAGACCACGCTAACCAGCGCTCGCGTCTTAGCATCGAAGCGCTGCTCCAGATACTCGTATGCGGTATAAACCTTGGCACGATGGAAGATGGGAACAGCCGTTGCGCACAGGATCACCATCGCGATCGGCAGCCCGAAATAGAACTGCACAAACCGCATTCCGTCTACATAGCCTTGCCCGGTAGTGGAAATGAAGGTGATGGCGCTCGCCTGCGTAGCCAGGATCGACAGACCCATGGCGTACCAAGGCATTGTCTTTCCGGCCAGCAGGTATTTGCTTACCGTGTTGCTGCCGCGGCCGCGGTAGAGACCGTAGGAAACCAGTGAAATCAACCAGGCAAACAGGACGATCCAGTCGAGGGCCTTCATCGGATCATGGCTTTAACAGAAGCGACCTGGCTGCTGTCAACCGGGTTCGATACCTGGTGTCCCAGCCGCGCCGCACGGCCGACATGAAACTCAAATGGAACCGTCTCTTTGCTTAATTCTTCGAGCGCCAATGGGCAAAGGCCCGCAGCCACGATAATCGCGATTTGCGGCGAAGCAACTCGCTGCCACTCGAGCAGCCGGCGCTTGCGGAGCGGCCAGTCGCCGGGGCCGCCATTGGTGAGAATGCGATCAATCTGCCCGATCTCTTTCAAATCGTCGATTGCATGCAGCGGATCTGTGACTTCATCGAATGCCCGGTGAAATGTCGCACGAATTTCCGGAACCGCATGGAGCACCCAAACTGTGGCGTCGCGATCGATCTTGCCATCGCGAACGAAGCCGAGCACCAAACCATCTACGGGCAAGCAGGCGGCTTTGGCGGCACGCGCCCGGAGAGCCTCTAGTTCCGGGTCATCGCCGGTCGCGATGGAGTCTGATTCGCGGACCATCACGCGAACCGGAATCGAAACGGACTGGATCACCTTTCGAGCCAGGGCGAGATCAGGGGTCAGTCCCCCGCATTCGAGCGATCGTACAAGTTCCAGCCGGTCCGCGCCGCCGGCTTCGGCCTTTCTGGCCTCATCGACTGACGTGACGATCACTTCGAGTATCCCAGGCATGCGGCGCTTCCCCGAAGCGATTCTAGCGTGAGGGGGTCAGAGACTCATGCCGAAGCGGTCAGTAACGGAAGGATCTGGTGATTCCATAAAGCGCCAGAATGAGCAGCAAAAGATAGACCAGCACCGCCGAATATACTCGTCCCCAGCGCCTCAGAAAAGGCGGCGGCTCATCCGAAACGCGGCGTACGGGCAATTCACGATCCATTCACACTCCAGCATGCCTCCGACAGCTTGCCAACACTTCGATCCGCTACACTGTGAAGACTGTGGGAAATCAAGCCACCCGCCAGACTACCAGTGTTCTGGTCGTTGACGACGAAGAAGCGCAGCGCGCACCCCTCGCTGCCATGATTTCCGCCTGGGGCTTCACGGTTGAAACAGCAGCCGATGGCCAGGAGGCGCTCGAAAAGCTGAATGCGTTTTCGGCAAACGTCATCGTTACGGATTTGATGATGCCGCGCATGGACGGTTTCGAACTCATGAAGCGCTTAGGCGCGGACGGCAACATGCCTCCTGCTATCGTGTTGACGGCGTTTGGGAATATTGAAACCGCCATCCAGACGATTCACGATTTGGGCGCTTTCTGGTTCCTCGAAAAGCCCATTCAGCCAGCGGCCCTTCGCGTACTCCTGGAGCGCGCCGCCCAGCAGGATCAACTGGCCGAGGAAGCCCAGCGGCTACACCGCCAACTGTCCTATTCTGGCGTGCTGGTCGACATGGTGGGGACATCTCAGCAGATGCAGCAGGTCTTTAATGTCATTCAGCAGGTGGCCCCCAGCAAAGCGGCAGTGTTTGTAGTTGGAGAGAGCGGCACGGGCAAGGAACTGGTGGCGCGCGCGATTCATCAGCTCAGCAGCCGGCGGGGCGGCCCGTTTGTTGCCATCAACTGCGCGGCCATGCCCGAGACCTTGATGGAAGCCGAACTCTTCGGGCACGAGAAAGGCGCCTATACAGGCGCATTTGAACGGCGCGCGGGCTGTTTCGAACTCGCTCAACACGGTACTCTGCTGCTGGATGAGCTGGCCGAGATGCCCTCCGGCACACAAGCCAAGCTGCTTCGGGTTCTGGAGGATTCGCGCGTCAGGCGATTGGGCGGCAAGAACGAGATTTCGGTAGACGTGCGCGTTATCGCCGCCACCAATCGTAGCCTGGATGATGCGCTAAAGAAGGGTGATCTTCGCGAGGATCTGTTCTATCGACTGAACGTGTTTCAAATCTCGCTTCCGCCCTTGAGGCAGCGCCTGGACGACTTGCCCGTGCTATGCGAAACATTGATCAGCAACCTGAACCGGAAGCACAGTTGCCATGTCACCTCGGTAACGCCCGATGTGATGGAGGCGTTCCGGAAACATAACTGGCCCGGCAATGTGCGGGAATTGCGGAATGTCCTGGAGCGCGCGGTGATTATGGCGGGCGAGGGCGCAATCCAGATGGCGCATCTACCGTATGACTTCGGGGTTTCGATTGGGTCCCGGCCACCAGCCCAGATCTTTGAACCCGAGAGCGTTCGGTTGGCGGTCGGTACCACCGTGAGCGATGCCGAGAAAGCGCTGATTCAATTGACGCTGCAGCACACAAAGAACAACAAAACGCGGGCGGCTGAAATTCTGGGTATCAGCCTCAAGACTCTCTTCAACAAGTTGAAGGAATACGGTGCAGCCGAAAGCGCTGAGACGACCGCTTGAGGCGATTATCGCAACACGCGAAGGCATACTGCTGTGGCACGAGCACTAAGAAGTTTCAGAGTACCGGAACTGCGCCATGGCGGTGATTAGGGAAAAGCAATTGCGCCGGCAGCGAACATCCTGTAAAGTGAATATCGTCGCTACAACACGCGGCGGCAATTAGCATCACGAGTGGCGAGAGGGTCCTGACCCGAAGATCGCCCGGCAACCTGGCCAGCCAGCCAAGGTGCCAAAGTCAGCCCGAAGGGGATGATGCGGCAGAACTACTGCAACCAAGCGGCTCGCTATCTCCCGTTTCGCTCGACGGCCAGGATCCTCCGCTGCTCAAAGAGGAGCAGAACGAGAATGAAAAGGCCAAAGTGGCCAGATTCGGCAGCCCGGCATCCAAACGAGCGCCGCTCTTCATGGCCTCCATCCGGCACCAAATCGAGGCCGGCTGGGACAGCGATTTCGCTCCCCGGCTTGCCGGATTCCCTCTGAACTTGAAGTATACGAGCGTTCGCAGGACCGGTGCGGGCAATCGCCTCGTGTCCTGCTGCTACTGGTTTGACCCAGGGAGCTATTGCGAAGACGGCGAGAAGCGGCAGATGCTCTACCTTCCGAAGGTGAAGAGCGCGTACTGGGTGAGCGTCGAATATCGCAAGAAGGACGGTTTTTGGCACACCCTAAAGTACAAAGATGAGGAACTGCTCTGCATAGCTTCCGGACCGGGCTTCGATCGGGCGATGCTTCAGACCACTCTCATCGGCCTGAAGCCGGATGAACCGGTTGATGAACCGTAAGGCCACCGAAAGCCAAGAAATATCAAAGATAGTGCAGAATTCAAATTAACGCCGGCTGAAGCTCCGCGTTCTATCGGAGTCCTTCGATCTTCAACCAGTCCGCCAGCCGGTCCTGCCAGGTGCGAAGCACAGGATCGTTTTGCGCCAAGCCCACGCCATGTGGCCCTTTCAGATAAATATGCATTTCGGCCGGCACACCTGCCCGCTGAAGCGATACGTAGAACATCACGCTGTTCTGCACCGGAACGGTCTTATCTTCCATGGTGGCGAACAGGAACGTAGGCGGTGTCTGGGGCGTGACTTGTGTCTCGTTCGATAAGGACCGAACCAGTTCCGGATCAGGCTTCTCGCCTAACAGAGCATGCATGGAGCCCAAGTGTGCGTAGGGCTCTTCGAACGTGATCACCGGGTACGCGAGGATCATGAAATCCGGCCGCGAGCTCTGCTTGTCCATGGCCTCAGCGCCGTTCGGATCGCCGCGATCGAAATGGGTTCCGGTTGTGGAAGCGAGATGGCCGCCCGCGGAGAAGCGCCAGATCCCGATGCGATCGGGACGAATGCCATACTCCTCTGCGTGCGCCCGCACGTAACGAATAGCCCGCTGCGCGTCCCATAGTTCGACCGGATAGTGATACTTCGGGCCAAGCCTGTACTTCAGCACGAAAGCGGAAATGCCCAGCTTGTTCAGCCACTCCGCAATCTGGCGACCTTCATGATCCATCGCCAGGTTGACGTACCCGCCGCCCGGGCAAACCACCACTCCAGTTTCCACTTTGTCAGGACCGGAAACAGAGTAAAGCGTCAGGAACGGCTCATCCGCGTCCCCATTTCCTTCTGCACCCGGAGCGCCATTTGGCCAAAGCAGGATCGTTTGATGCGTGTTCGCTTGTGCCCACGCCGCCGCGCCGGACAACACGACGCACATCGCGATCAGAATCGCTCGATTCATGATCAGATTCCTAGCTCCCGTTTCGTTATGGCAAACTGCTTCGCCGCAAACTCCAGCTCATCTTGCGTGTGCGCGGCCGAAACCTGCACGCGAATACGCGCCTTGCCCTGTGGCACCACCGGATAAGAAAAGCCAATCACGTAGACGCCCTTCTCCAAAAGTGAATCCGCCATCTTCGTTGCCAGCACCGCATCACCCAGCATCACCGGGACAATGGGGTGCTCTCCTGGCGCAATATTGAAGCCGTACGCAGCCATTCGCTCCCGGAACAATCTTGTATTCGAAAAGAGGCGCTCCCGCAGCTCGGACGTTTCCGTCACCAGGTCCAGAACCTTCAGCGACGCTGCAACGATAGGCGGCGCCACCGAGTTCGAAAACAGATACGGCCGGGACCGCTGCCGGAGCAGGTCGATAATTTCCTTCCGGCCGCTCGTATAACCGCCGCTGGCTCCCCCCAGCGCCTTGCCTAGCGTGCCCGTGATAATGTCCACGCGCCCCATCACGCCGTGGTGCTCATGTGTCCCGCGGCCATGCTTCCCCATGAATCCGACCGCGTGCGAGTCGTCCACCATCACCATGGCTTTGTATTTCTCAGCCAGATCGCAAATCTCGGGCAAATTGGCGATATATCCGTCCATTGAGAAGACGCCATCCGTGGCAATCAGGCGATGCCTCGCGCCGTCGGCCTCCTTTAGCTTCTTTTCCAAATCGGCCATCTCACCATTTTTGAAGCGAAAACGCGCGGCCTTCGAAAGCCGCACGCCATCGATGATGCTGGCGTGGTTCAATTCATCGGAAATCACCGCATCTTCCTGCTCCAGCAGAGTTTCGAATAGGCCGCCGTTCGCGTCGAAACACGAACTGTAGAGAATGGTGTCTTCGGTCCCGAGAAACTCACTCAACTTCGCTTCAAGCTGCTTATGAATCGATTGCGTTCCGCAGATGAAGCGGACACTGGAGAGACCGTAGCCCCACTCATCGAGAGCCTTGCGCGCCGAGGCCACCACGGCCGGATGATTCGCCAGTCCCAAATAGTTATTCGCGCAAAGGACCAGGACGGATTCGCCGCCTTCGACCGTTACTTCGGCTTGCTGGGGACTCTCCAGCAGGCGTTCGCGCTTAAACAGGCCGGCTGCTTCAATATCGCGGAGCTTCTGGGTAAGATAAGGCTCAACGTTCGCGTACATAATTTCCTTTCAGCAGTCCTTCACTTCGCGGTAATAACGGCCGACCGCTGGTACCAGCCCCGCCGCGCCATTCGTAGGCGCCGTCACAACGCGGCCGCCCGCGGTATTCTCTTCATTGACGTCGAAGATGCTGGTCCGCATTCTTAAGAGACGTTCGTCCAGTCCAGAATCACTTTACCGGAATGACCGGAGCGCATCACTTCAAACCCTTTCTCAAAGTCGCGATAGCAGAAGCGGTGCGTAATCACCGGATTTATGTCGAGACCTGATTCCAGCATTACCGTCATCTTGTACCAGGTTTCATACATTTCACGGCCGTAAATGCCTTTGATGGTCAGCATATTGAAGATGACGTGACGCCAATCAATGGGCATTTCCTTCGCAGGTATCCCCAGCATGGCGATCTTCGCGCCGTGGCTCATGTTCGCGATCATTTCGCGGAACGCGGCTGGGTTTCCGGACATCTCCAGGCCGACGTCGAAGCCTTCCTGCATGCCGAGTTGTTTCTGCGCTTCAGATATCGGCGTTTCCCGGGGATCAACAGCTAGGGTCGCGCCCATCTTGCGCGCCAGATCGAGCCGGTACGGATTCAGATCGGTCACAACCACGAACCGCGCACCTGCATGCCGCACGACCGGAATTGCCATCAGTCCGATGGGTCCGGCACCCGTAATCAACACGTCTTCGCCCAGCACCGGAAATGAGAGTGCCGTGTGCACTGCGTTCCCAAACGGATCAAAAATGGCGGCTACTTCGCGATTGATGTGCAGTTCGTGACGCCAAATATTACTCATCGGAAGCGCGATGTACTCGGCAAACGCCCCTGGCCGGTTTACGCCAACCCCCTGCGTGTGCGCGCACAGATGCCGGCGTCCGGCCAAACAGTTCCTGCATCTTCCGCAGACAACGTGGCCTTCGCCGCTCACTACCTCCCCCGGATGAAAATCGTTTACGTTTGAGCCCACGTCGACGATTTCGCCCACAAACTCATGCCCGATCACCAATGGCACGGGAATCGTCGCTTGCGCCCAATCATCCCACTCAAAAATGTGCAGATCGGTGCCGCAGATGCCGGTGTGCGAGACCCGAATCAGAACATCGTTGATGCCGATGGTGGGTTTTGGGACATCTTCCAGCCAGAGGCCGCGACTGCGCTGGTTCTTGACAAGCGCTTTCACGCGCGCCGCCTCGCGTTATCTATTTGAGTCATCCATTCGTATGGTAAATCCCGCGCTATCTTCCCGTTGTCACGAAATGTCCGCCGTGTCCATCTACGAAGCGTGGCATGAAAGCTCTCACGATTATTCCCGGGAAGCCAAACTCTGCGGCGGTGCAGGATGTGCCGGAACCACCCGCGAGCGACGGATCTGTGCTTGTCCGCGCGCTCGAATTAGGCATCTGCGGTACCGATTTTGAGCTGATCTCGGCCGATTACGGCTGGGCGCCGCCGGGCAGCGATCACCTGATTCTGGGACATGAATCGCTCGGCCGTGTCGAGGATGCTCCTCAGGGCAGCGGGTTCCAGAAAGGGGATCTCGTTGTAGGAATCGTGCGCCGCCCCGATCCGGTCCCTTGCATCGCCTGCGCGGTAGGCGAATGGGACATGTGCCGCAATGGTAAGTACACGGAGCGCGGCATCAAGGAACGCAATGGATTCGGCTCTGAATTGTGGCGCATTGAGCCTCAGTTTGCAATTTGCATTCATTCCACCCTGCGCGATGTCGGCGTTCTGATGGAACCAACCACCATCCTGGCAAAAGCGTGGGACCACATTACGCGCATCGGTGAGCGCGCAAAATGGAAGCCCCGCACGGTACTCGTGACCGGTGCCGGTCCTATCGGACTGCTTGCCGCGATGATGGGAAAACAGCGCGGCCTTGACGTTCACGCGCTGGATATCGTGAAAGAAGGTCTGAAGCCCCAACTCGTAGCCGACTTGGGCGGCACTTATCATACCGGCCATGTGAAAGACCTGGATTTCGCTCCCGACATTATCATCGAATGCACAGGCGTGGCATCTGTCGTCTCCGAAGCGATGAGCAAGATTGGAAACGATGGCATTCTGTGTCTCGCCGGTGTCTCCTCGCACCACCAAATGGAGACGGTCGACATTGGAACCATCAACCGGACCATGGTACTGGCAAACAGCGTCATGTTTGGAACCGTTAACGCCAACCGGCGGCACTATGAACTGGCCGAAGAGGCGCTGCTCAAAGCAGACCGAAACTGGCTCAAACGGCTTATATCGCGCAGGGAACCTCTTTCGAATTGGCAGCAAGCCTTGCAGCGTCGCCCAGGCGACATCAAAGTGACCATTCAATTTGCCGCGAATTGAGCATCAGACGAAAGCATGGCGCTTCTAATTGAAGATTACGCACTGATAGGCAACAACGCGACAGCGGCACTGGTCGGCCGCAACGGGTCGATTGACTGGCTCGGCTTCCCTCGCTTCGATTCGCCCGCTTGCTTCGCTAACCTTCTGGGTTCGAAAGAGAACGGGCACTGGAGCATCTGCCCAAAAGCGGAGCGTCCGAAAGTTACGCGCCGCTATCGCCAGGGTACTCTGGTGCTCGAGACCGAATTCAACACACCGGGAGGCGCGGTGGTGCTGATCGACTGCATGGACGCCCGCGGCGACCACCAGGATGTCATTCGGCTGGTGCGCGGCTTACGCGGCCGCGTGCCTATGCAGATGGAACTCATCCTTCGTTTTGATTACGGGCAGGTGGTCCCCTGGGTCAGCCATCTGGAAGATGGCCGAACGCAAGCCGTTGCCGGACCCGACCGCCTGGTTCTGGCAACACCGGTTCCCCTGCGGGGAGAGGATCTGACAACACGGAGTGATTTCGAGATAGAAGAGGGACAGGAGATTCCGTTCGTCCTCACGTGGTCGAATTCCTACACCTCCCTTCCACATCAACCCGACGCCGCCACGGCGCTCGCCAATGTCACGCGCGCATGGGAGAAATGGTCGAGCAAGCACACCCCAACCGAACCGTACGGCGAAGCTGTGCTGCGGTCCGTCATCACGCTAAAGGCCCTCACGCACCACCGTACCGGAGGGATTGTCGCGGCGGCGACTACTTCTCTCCCTGAGGAAATCGGTGGCGTTCGCAACTGGGATTACCGCTTGTGCTGGCTTCGCGATTCCACGTTTACGTTATACGCTCTGCTGGAGGCCGGCTTCACCGATGAGGCGAAGCACTGGCGGGACTGGCTGCTTCGCGCCGCCGCCGGAGACCCATCGCAACTACAGATCATGTACGGCATCGCCGGAGAACGGCGGTTGACCGAATTTGAGCTGGCTGAGCTGCAGGGCTATGAAGGATCGCAACCGGTACGGATCGGGAATGCCGCCTCTGAGCAGCTTCAACTTGATGTCTACGGCGAGATTCTCGATTCGCTGTACGAGGCGCGGCGAAAAGGCCTGCCCCAACTGGAGGCAAGCTGGGGACTGCAGAAAGCGCTGGTCACGCACCTCGAAAAGATCTGGACGCAGCCGGACGAGGGCATTTGGGAGGTTCGCGGCGGCCGACGGCACTTCGTGTTCTCGAAAGTGATGGCGTGGGTAGCCTTCGATCGCGCCGTCCGCACGATTGAAGAATTTGGCGAAGAGGGTCCGCTCGACCGCTGGAAACAGATTCGCGCGGAAATCCACGATGAAGTATGCCGGCTCGGATATAGCCATGAATTAGGGGCGTTTGTTCAATACTTCGGGAGCAGGGATCTGGACGCGAGCGCGCTGATGATGCCGCTGGTCGGCTTTCTTCCCCCAGAAGATCCACGTATCAAGAGCACCATCGCGGCCATCGAGAAGCACCTGATGAGTGAGGGTCTGGTGGCACGGTATAATCCCCGCAGTTCTGTCGACGGTCTGCCAGGAAGCGAAGGCGTGTTTCTGGCCTGCAGCTTCTGGATGGCGGACAACTATGTCCTGCAAGGCCGGCACGATGAAGCGCGCAGGCTTTTTGAGAAGCTACTTACGCTGAGAAATGATGTCGGCCTGCTGTCGGAAGAATATGACACTCGGGAAGGCCGGCAACTCGGGAATTTTCCGCAGGCGTTTTCGCATCTATCGCTGGTGAATACCGCTCGGAATCTGAGCACGACCGGACCGGAAGGCCCGGCGAAGCATCGCTCGCGTCGTGACAAGACCGCGAAGAGATGATGGCCGAATACTCACCGTTTCCGAATCCGGCGGGCAGTGCGGTTGACGTTCTCGAAGAGAATTGCGATGACGCCGGCGAAAAGGGCCGGTCCTTTCCAGTGCGGCGGCAAGAACTTCGGAAACAGAAAAATGGCTGCGAGCACCCAGAGAACAACCGATACCGCGAAGCTGCCATCGTCCACAAACAAGCCGATCAGCTCGACCCATGCTTGCCGAATCCATTTCATTAAAGTGTCAACACTGCCGGGCGCCGGCTGTTCGCAATGCGGATAGCGGCAAGCGCGACGATCAGAAAACCGATAATCAGGGCGATAACTGTCCAGTCCTGGCCGACCCACTCATATCCCAAACCTTCTCCGATCCAGAACACTCCAAACGCGGACAACAGGATGCCTACCGACAATTTTAAGGTGTTCTCAGGGATGCGGGTCAGCGGTCTGTGAAGAAAAATCCCTAAGGTCACGACAAGAACACCCGCGCCAAGTGCACCGGCGCTGGCCGGCAGAAGCAGGTGTCCCGTAGCCCCAACCGCAATGACAATGAACACAACCTCCAATCCTTCGATGAAAACCGCCTTCAGGCTCGCGGCGAATGCGACTGGATCCAGCATCCGCGCTCTGGAGGCGGAGGCCGGCGTCAACGAACGTATCTCCCGTGCATAGATCTTCTCTTCATCGTGCAGGGCCAGCACTCCGGCCGCGCGCAGGATCGCTTTCCGCAGCCAGCGCGTGCCGAACAGCAGAAGCAGGATTCCGATTACAACCTGCAAACTGCTCAAGGGAATCGCGCCAAGGCTCGGTCCCAAAACAACGACAAGAACGCCCAGGATCATAACGCCAGCCAGCGCGCCCAGCAGGGCGGAACGCCAACCGCGTGTCATGCCTACCGCCAGAACGATAGTCAGCGCTTCTACGAATTCGACAAGCGAAGCCAGGAAGGCCGCCAATACCGCCGATGCGCTATGAGTCCAGTCCACGGGTTCCTGCTTCGATTATCGACGTTTGATTTTCATCATGCACTCAATTCACCGGGCTGGATTATTATTAAGATGCTCTTCATATAGGATATCTTTATATGGACCTGCTCCAAGGAACACTCGACATGTTGGTTTTGCGGACGCTGGTGCTGGCGCCGCTGCATGGCTATGGGATCTCCAAGGCGATTCGCAACACTTCGGGTGAGGCGCTCGACATCGAGTTCGGCTCGCTCTACCCTGCATTGAAGCGGCTGGAGGCGAAAAGCTGGATATCCGCCAAGTGGGAAGTCTCCGAGCACAACCGGCGGGCGAAGTACTACCGGCTCACCGCAGCCGGACGCAAGCACCTCCAACGAGAACATTCGAAATGGATCGAGTTCGTGTCGGTTGTGGGACAGATCATGGGGCCGATTCGCGAGGGAGGTAAGTCATGAGTATCATCCGCAAGCTCAAGTATCTGATCCCTTCTCATCGGCGGGCCTTAGAACAGGATATGAGAGAAGAGCTCGAGTCGCTCACTGCAATTGCAGAATCACAAGAAGCGCGGCGGGAACTCGGAAATTTGACCAGAGCGGCGGAAGAGGCTCGCGCGGTCTGGAGTTGGACTTGGTTTGAGCAACTCCGCGGAGATGTTCGGTACGCCTCGCGAACCATGCGCCATAGTCCCGGGTTCACGGCGACCGCCCTGCTTTCGCTCGCGCTCGGTATTGGAGCCAACACGGCGATCTTCAGCCTGATCAATGCGATTCTGCTGAGGGCCCTTCCGGTCAGTCACCCGGAGGCCCTAGCGGTGCTCTCTTCGGTTTCTCGGGACGGAAGCGTCGATAACTTTGGTTACCCGGACTACCTGGTCGTGCGCAACCAGAACCGAGCATTTTCCGGTGTGCTCGCAGCCTCGGGCCAGGCGCGCGTAGATGTCGGGATGGGCGCTGAAACGGAACTCGCGCAACGTAAGCTCGTTTCCGACAATTACTTTGCCGTGCTCGGCGTTCAGCCCTTAATTGGGCATGTGTTTAGCAATGAAGATAAGGGCATTCAGGTCGCGGTCATCAGCCATCGCTTCTGGGAACGGAGCTTCGCCGGGTCTCCCTCGGTAATCGGAAGACAGATCGACCTGGATGGCTTGCCGTTCACCATCGTCGGCGTCGCGCCACGTGAGTTCGTCGGCGAGACCGTAGGCGAAGCACCCGATATCTGGGCAACGCTGAGCTCAATGCCTGCATCGCGAAGGGACCTGCCTGGATTTACATGGCTCAATCTGATGGCACGTTTGAAGCCTGGGGTTCAGGCCCAACAGGCACGCGCGAACTTGAACCTTTTGTTGCCGCAGCTCCCGAATAGCGTGTCGCGAGGCGGCTTTATTGACCGGATCTCAGTGCAACGCGGTGACCGAGGCAGTTCCGGGTTGCGCGACAGCTTCTCCGTTCCCTTGAACATTCTGATGGCTGTGGTAGCTGTGGTTCTGCTGATTGCCTGCGCCAATCTGGCGAGTCTGCAGTTGGCGCGGGCGGCAAGCCGGCAACGAGAAATCGCAACCCGCCTCGCCATTGGCGCTGGGCGTAGCCGCATAGTCAGGCAGTTGATGATCGAGAGCGTGCTGCTTGCGCTACTGGGAGGCCTACTCGGACTTTTGTTCGCCGTCTGGAGCCAGCGCTTATTACTGAACCTGGTTGCAGGAATTGGCCGAACGATCACGCTAGACCTTCGTCCTGATTTCCGCGTTTTGCTGTTCACCGGGGCGATTTCGGTTACGACGGGAGTGCTGTTCGGTCTGGCGCCAGCAATTAAGGCGGTGCGCTATAACGCTGAGGCTCTGAAACTCACCACGCATCAGCTTTCGGATCGCCAGCGACGCTGGGGGCTCAAGGACGGGCTGATCGCGATACAGGTGGCCCTTTCGCTCGTGCTATTGGTCGTCGGCGGGCTGTTTATTCGGACTATCCGGAATCTGAAGACCCAAGATGTGGGGTTTCGTGCCGCCAATGTCCTTTCTGTTCAGCTCAGTTCCCAACGCGAGTACCAGCCGAATTGGGCGAGCGTGATCGTCACATTGTTGCGGCGCACGGAGGCCATTCCAGGAGTCCAAGTCGCCAGCGTTTCTTTCAATAAGATTTTGGCGAACGATGGGAGTGGAGTCAGCGGGCTCAAGTTCGATGGGTATCCGCCAACAAGGGAGAATCAACGCGCCCAGGCAAATTGGGTCGGGCCCAACTATTTTGAGACGTCGGGCATTACGTTGCTTGAGGGCCGCGGATTCTCACCAGCGGATACTTCCACTGCGCAGAAAGTCGCGATCATCAACCAGACCGTGGCTCGCCACTACTTCGGTAACCGGCGTGCCGTGGGGCAGCGGTTCGAGTTCAATAAGGAACAATACAAGATCATTGCTGTTGCAAAGAATGCAAAATACCTTGATCTTCGTGAATCGAATGTACCGTTCGTATATTTCGCAGCATTGCAAAACAACTCTGAAATCCATTCGCTGGAGATCCGCACCAGTATCCCGCCACTTACTGTTGTCGGCGCCGTGCGCAAGGTGGTTCGGGAGATAGACCCACATCTGAGAATCGGTAAAATCACAACTCTAGAAAAACGCATCAATCAAAAGTTGGCGCCTGAGTTCCTCGTCGCGGATATTGCGGGTTTCTTCAGCGGTTTGACACTATTGCTAGTCTCTATCGGTATCTATGGAACGCTGGCCTACACAGTCGCTCGGCGGGCGAACGAAATTGGCATCCGAATGGCACTGGGTGCGCGGGCGGCAACTGTTTTGAGTATGATCCTGCGGGATGTTCTATGGGTGCTCGTTCCTGGGCTGGCCGCCGGAGTTGCGGTCGCGCTTTCGGTCGGGCGGTTGGTGGCCTCAATGCTCTTTGGGCTAAAGCCCACCGATCTGTCCACCATCGCGCTGGCTGCCTTGGTTTTGAGCGCGGCAACGCTTGCCGCTGGCTACATTCCAGCTCGGCGTGCCTCGCGAGTCGATCCCGCCACCGCGCTGCGATTTGAATAACCTTATGGGGCTGGCCTCGGTCTGCTCTCGACCTCCGACAAAATCAGGATAACTTTTCACCCCCGTGCCGGAAAAAACCACCCATTGCCTGTTTCATAGGCACCTAGCATGCGAGACGCCAGGCCACGAGAGAGTTCCCCCAACCCCAAGTGCAACTCCCACAAAGCTCCCTTGTGGCCCTCGCTAGCTCTAGTTCTAGTGCCGGAGCGCCCGCTAAAGTGAACACAGATGGAACCAGGTGAAGTAATGGCGCTTCCCGCCGCCGGGTGGGATGTGGAGTACTTGGAAGATACCTCTCCCCGCCGATTGGTCCTGGAACATTATGATCGCGAGCAGCTCCCGCTTCGTCGATACCTTCTGTTCTTAGGCCTCGATCAGGAAAGCTGCCGCGAAATCGTTCAGGAGAGCTTCCTCCGATTGCATCAGCACATTCTGGCCGGCGGAGACCAAACGAATCTGCGGGCATGGCTTTATCGCGTCGCTCATAATCTTGCGCGGAACAGCCAGACTGCTTTTCATTCCAGCCGGACTGGCCCGCTGGCCGATGCAACCGCCGCGGGCGATCCTCCGTCCGCCGCCGCATCGGTTGAGGATGAGTTCCTTGCGAAGGAGCGTACGGTTCGCTTGAGCCGCGCGATGCAGCAATTGAGTACGGCGCAGCGCGAGTGCCTGGTGCTGCGGTCGCAGGGCTTGAAATATCGCGAGATAGCCAATGTGTTGAATCTTTCCACATCGACCGTCGGCGAAAACATCCAGCGCGGGCTGGAGAAATTGAAGGAAGTGCTATGAACACGCCCGATCATCTGACAAACGATTTGCTGGTCAGGGCTTTGGATGACGAACTTTCAGATAGCGAGAACGCTCTGGTCGAATCGCACTTGCCAGGGTGCGAGCATTGCGGACAGAACTACGCCGCCCTGCGCCTGCTCTCCGGGCGCATCGAATCAGTCATTGCCGCAGCAACGCCCGAAGCACTGGAGGGCGACCGCGACCTGCTGGCCGAAAGAATGGAAACCGTATGCATCCAGCCGGCTGCTGTTAAGAACTATCGAAGGGCGGTGCGCTGGATCGTTCCAATTGCGGCGGCGTTATTGCTGGCGCTTTTCATTCCGCGCCTCGCTCATCTTTCGAAACAGAACCAGATTGCCGCATCGCAATATCGGCCGGGGGCCACGCTGGAAGTGGACGGAGAAACGTTTATTCCGCTTCCGTATTCGAATCCCGACTTGCCGATGAGCGCGCCGCACATTGTTGAGATGCAGGTGCCGGTCGCCTCGCTGGCGAGTGCGGGACTTGTTTTTGAACCGGTCTCGAACGGACCCGCTGTGTCGGAACGATCCGTGCTGGCGGATGTTCTGGTCGGATTGGATGGGCAGCCGCTCGGTGTTCACGTCCTGAGTGTGGAATAAACGGTTATGGTACGGCGGGCTTCAGCCCGGTATAAAAAGTTTTGTTGGAGAGTTGCCAATCAGGAGGCACGTCATGAGAATCAGGTTTTTGGCTTTGTTCGCGCTGGGCGGCGGCATCGTGTGCGCCCAGGCGCCAGGTCCGCCGCCGGGCGGCCCGCCAGGGCTGGAGAGAGGAGCCATGGTCCCGAGGGAATTCGGCATCGCTGGGGCTCACTGGAAAGTGGTGACCGGCGCGCCCTATTCCGCGGACGTAAGCAATTCGCTCGTCCAGATGCTGGCCGACGGCAACGCGATTCATAGGACGACCACCGGCAAGGTGGCGAGAGATAGCAAGGGCCGCACCTATCTTCAAGAGACGATTACCGAAGGCCCTCTTGCCCGGAGCGGACCGACCACTCTGACGTTCCTCACAGATCCGGTCGCCGGTTACAGCTATGAACTGAACGCGAATACGAAGACCGCAAGCCGTCGGCCTTTCCGGATGCCCGGCGTGAACGGCAAACGGCCGCCTAGCGCCGAGTTTCGTCCCAGGCACGACCCCGACGCAATGACCGCCGATCTCGGTACGGAAAACGTGGGTGGCGTAAACGCGCAAGGCAAGAGCATCACGCGCACGATTCCGGCCGGCGCGATCGGCAATACGCAGCCGATTGTGTCGAAGAGCGAAGTGTGGTATTCTCCCGATCTGCAGATTGTTGTGCTTTCGAAGCGCAACGATCCGCGCGTGGGAGAATCGACTTACACCGTCAGCAATATCTCGCGAGGCGCGCCGGACGCGTCATTGTTCCAGGTCCCATCGGACTATACGGTACATGATGGCTTTCGCGCCAGATTTGCCGGACCGGGAGGCCCTGGCGGTCACTTCGAGTCGAAGCCGCAATAGCAGCTCCCAAATTCCCTCTGTAGTAAGATCCTCCTGAAATATGGTTTCAGGAGGATCTTTTTGCGCAAGCGCTCATCTGGTATTGGTGTCATCTTGGTTCTGTGTGCGTCTGCGGCCTGGGGTGGCCCTCTAGCGCCCTCCCATCTGCGTTGCGAATATCTCCAGAATCCGGTCGCGGTGGATGTCACGGTTCCCCGCTTTGCCTGGATACTGAATCACACGGATCGCGCTCAGCTCCAGAGCGCATATCAGATACAGGTGAGCCGCGAAGAGAGCTTTCAAAAGCAAAACGTCTGGGATTCAGGCGACGTAAAGAGCACCGATTCCATACAAGTGGAGTATGGAGGGAAGCCGCTTCAATCCGACACACAGTATTTCTGGCGCGTACGCTTTCGCGATGCGGGCGGCGCACAAAGCCCCTGGAGTGAAACGGCCCGGTTCAGCACAGGCCTGCTGCAGCCTGACGACTGGCATGCCAAATGGATCACCGGTGGGAATTTGCTGCGAAGTTCGATTGATCTGAAGCGGCCCATCAGGCGTGCGCGGATCTTCATAGCGGCCGCCGGATATTACGAACTGCACATCGACGGCGCGCGTATCGGCAATCACGTGCTAGATCCCGCGTGGACCGACTACTCCAAACGCGTCCTGTACTCGACTTACGACGTGACGCATTCCTTTCATGCGGGTGCGAACCCCATAGAAGTGCTCCTCGGCCGCGCCTGGTACTCCAAAGCCTTCAACCAGGAACCCAAGTTCATCTGCCAGATTCAGGGCGAGTACGACAACGGCAAGCCATTTCTGTTCACCTCGGACGAGAGCTGGCGCGCCTTTAAGAGCCCGGTCGTGATGGATGACATTTATAACGGTGAGACCTACGATGCTCGGCTGGAATTTCCACCGGGCGAAACGGGTGTCCCGGTCAAAATTGTTGAGATGCCCGGAGTTGTGCTGTCCTCGCAGATGATGCCAGCGATCGAGAAGGTGGACACGCTGGTTCCTCACAAGATGATGGAGTCCTCGCCCGGCATGTACGTCTATGACTTCGAGCAGAACTTCAGCGGTTGGGCCAGGATCAAAGTCCGCGGCCCCGCCGGTACACGTGTTCAGATTCGCTATGCCGAGCTTGCGAACCCCGATGGATCTATCATGGTGGATAATCTACGCACCGCTCGCTCCACGGATACCTACATCCTGCGAGGCGATCCAAATGGCGAAGAATACGAAGCGCATTTTACGTATCACGGCTTCCGCTACATCGAGCTGAGCGGCCTTCCCGCAGTTCCGACCCTTGATACCGTTCGCGGCGTAGAAGTACACAGTGCTGTTGACACGATCGGCAGCTTCGCTTCCTCCGACCGCATGCTCAACGGCCTGCAGCACATGTTCGTATGGAGCATCAAGACAAATCTCGCCAGCGTTCCGACGGATTGCGATCAGCGGGACGAGCGGCTGGGCTGGATGGGCGACGCGCATCTTTCCGCCGAAACCGCCATTCTGAATTTCGATATGGCCGCGTTCTATACAAACTTCCTGCGCGATATCCATGACGCGCAGGGCAGCCAGGGCGAAGTGCCGAACATCGTTCCGTATGTAACTCGCTTCAACAAGAGCCGTGTGGGCGATCCATCATGGGGGCTTGCGTATCCCCTCATTGCTGAATACATGTACGAGAACTACGGAGACAAGCGAATCCTCGCGGAGCATTATGACGGTTTGAAAGCATGGGCTGAGTTTCTGCACCGCCATGCGCCCGACGGAATCGTCAATTATTCGTATTTCGGCGACTGGGTGGCAATTGATCCTACTCCCAAGCTGCTCGCCGCGACCTGGGCTTACATCAAAGCGCTGGACGTAGTTGCAACGGCGGCCGATGTTTTGGGAAAAGCCGACGATGCACAGCAGTATAAGACCCTTGCGGCGAATGTACGTGATTGCTTCAACCGCAAATACCGAAATGGCGAGGGCGGATACGCGACCGGTTCCCAGACTGCCCAGGTGCTGGCCCTAGAGGCACACGTCATGCCCGGAAAGGACGAAGGTGGAACTATGTCGCACCTGCTGGACGATTTGAATTACTTCCACAACGTCCACCTCACAACCGGGATTCTGGGAACGAAGTATCTGTTTCCTGTGCTCGCTTCACGGGGCCACGCCGACCTCGCGTATGAAGTGCTCACCCAGCCTGATTATCCCGGCTACGGCTTCATGCTGGCGCATGGAGCCACTACGCTTTGGGAACTCTGGCAGGAGCGTACCGGGCCGGAGATGAACTCGCACGATCACCACATGTTTGCCAGCGCGGGAGCATTTCTCTTCAACGTTCTCGCCGGGATCAATCGCGGCGCCGGCACCGCATACACAAACATTCGCATTGAACCGGAGTTGGTTCACGGGCTGAACTGGGCCTCGGCATCCACCGAAACCATCCACGGCAGTATCTTTAGCGCCTGGAGAAGAATCGGCACGGGCTATGAACTGAAGGTGACCATTCCGGTTGGGACAACGGCTTCCGTGCATCTTCCGTTGCTGAAATTGGCTGATCCGAAGATTACCGAAGGCGGGAGCGCCGTCTTCATTTCCGGCAAGCCGCAGACTGGAGTGACCGGAATTTCTTCAGTGAGAATGCTGCACGGTGACGTAGTGTGCGATCTCGGTTCGGGTGCCTACGTGTTCCGAGCGGGAGAACGAGACTAGCGGTCTCCGGACATCCGCCGCACCCAGCGCAAATATTGCCACAGTGAGCGGCGCTCGGACCAGATAAAGTGGACAAAAGATTCACGGGTGATGGAATCGGCGGGTATTCCTGAGTAGGTTTCAATTCTCCAGCGCAAGTACGGAGAATTCCACGGCTGCAGGCGATACCCCCGCGTCGCAACCCAAAGGAATCGCAACATCAGGGCTGGGGAGTGCGATCCGTTGCGGCTGAAGCGGTGCTCACCTGCCTCGGCTGGTTCACATCCGGCGTAGCGTAATAGCCCGAACGAGTGCGTACGACAGGTTTGCCCGGAGCGTTAACGGTAACCTTGATCTGGCGATAGCTTCCATCCAGTTGTTGGATTGACGGGCTGTATGCGATCGTGTACTGGCTGCGTATGTCACGCGCGATCTCTACCGCCATTGTCTGTACTTCGGAAACTTCTTTCGGATAGAAGGCCAAGCCGCCAGTTGCGGACGTCAGTTCCTTCAGTGCCCGCCGGGCCTTCGTGGCCTCATGTTTCTCTTCCTCCGTGAAGAGTCCGATCGCGTAAACCAGCGTGTCGCTCTGATTTGAACGCGCGACCACCTTCTCCAGCGAGATGTTGCTGGCATTGTCGTTGCCGTCCGTAATCACCATCAGGACCTTCTTGTCCTTCTTGGCCTTCGCCTTCATGTAGTCGAGCGACATGCTGATTGCGTCGCGCATCGCAGTGCCACCGCGCGAATCGATGCGGGCCAGCCCCTGCTCCATTTTGTGCATGTCATTTGTGAACGGTACGTCCAGGTATGCGTCATCGTTGAAGTTGACGATGAAGACCTCATCCTGCGGATTCGATTCGCGGACCATGGCGAGCGAAGCCGCCTCGACACGGCTCCGCTTCGTCGACATACTGCCGCTGTCGTCAATAATGATGCCCAGCGAGACCGGAACATCTTCGCGCCGGAAGATTTTCACCTGCTGGGGTTCCCCGTTCTCGTAAACTTTGAACGCATCCTTCTTCAAATTCGTCAGCAACTTGCCTCTGTGGTCCGTCACGCTGGCGTGCAGCACGACAAGTCGCGTGTCCGCCCGGAATTGGGCGGAGGCGGAGGCGCAGAAAATCCCAGCAAACAGAGCGGCTACCAAGCTGTTCGATACAAGAGTTCTGTAAGGAAAGTTGCTAGTTGGTTGGCGCATAATATCCCAGGCGGAAATAAGCCTTTAGCGGCGGAAGCCCACGCGGTTGGTTCAGCTTCACTTGAACTCGCCGGTATTTCCCGTCCCGCTCCTGGTTGTTGGGTGTGTAGCCGAGAATATATTCGTTGCGAAGTTCTATTCCTATCTTCGCAGCAATATCCGGCAGTTCGGCGATGTTTTCCACGGCGTACTCGCGCCCGCCGGTCTGCTCTGCAAGTTCATTCAATAGCCCCGGGCCCGCCGCTTCCTCCGGAGTTCGGCCGCGGCTTCCGAGCGACTCGAAGATTCCGATCGCGAAGATCTGTACGTCGGCCTCGCGAACCGCGTTCTTTATCTCTGTCTCCGTATACCGGCTGCTGTTATCCCCGCCATCGGAAATGATCAGCAGAGCCTTGCGCGGATTGTGCGCTTTCTTCATCTCGTGCATCGCGAGATAGACGCTGTCGAGGAGCGCCGTTCTCCCTTTGGATTGGGTGAATGTCAACGTGCTCTGAAGTTTGTCCGTATCTGTTGTGAACGGCACGGCCAAAGTCGGCCTGTCATTAAACTGCACCAGGAAAAACTCGTCTGACGGATTTGCGGTCTTGAAGAACTCCGCTGCTGCCTGCCGGGATTTCTGGAGCTTTGCTCCCATGCTGCCGCTCGTATCAAACACGAGCCCGATCGAGATGGGGGCATCTTCGCTGGAAAACTGCGTGATCTTCTGCTCCACCTTGTCTTCGAACAACCGGAAGTGCTGCTTCTCGAGACCCGTCACGAACCGGTTCAGTGGATCAGTAACCGTTACATTGATCAGGACTAACTGCTTCTCCACGCGGATATCGACCGGGCGGGAGTCCGGCTTCGCCGCTGTGGCGGGCTTTCGCGATTCAATGTTTACTGGCTCCCCAGAAGTAACCGGGGGTTTCGCCGCCTGCGGAGTATCCTCGGGACCGCGTTGAAAATGACCAAATGCGGCGCCTGCTCCGAGCGCAGCGCAAAACAGCGCGATCGCAGTTCTGGAGAACCGTCGAGGGCGGCAGTGCTCGATTCGGACGCCGGGTACAAAAATGCGAGACAGATTGCGCGTCCGCATGTAAAGTAGTGCTTTCTGACCTCGATCATAGCATCGCGAAACGGAGTCACTTCGGCGGGTCGTCCAGGTGGCCAAAGTTCAGGATGGCGTTGAATACCAGGGCGTAGCTGCCGATGGTTTCACCACGGTAAATCGGATTGTTGGCAAACAGCAATACATTGCCCCGGCCGAGATGCGCGTCAACTACGACGCCATGTTCCGCGATGGACCCGCCGTTCTCAAGCAGGCCGGAGAGTAGAAGCTCCTTCTGGCCGGCGTAACGAAGGATTACATTCGGACGGCCGGCAGTAGGGATCACGTACGGATTGTTACGTGATTGTTCTTCATTCAAAGGCGTCGCCTCCCATGATTTCGGTGAGGGCAGCGGTGGCGCTTTCTCAACCGGCCGGCCTTCGGGTATATCTTCGTCCTCAGGGCCGCCCCGTCCGGTCGGCCGCTTGTACTCCTTCTGCGTTAGCAATTTATGGTTTGTGGTCAGATTGCTGACTGTAAATGCCATTCCGTCCTCGCTATAAACGGTCAGATCGGAACCATACCCATATGCAAGGGGCTGCGTTTTGCCAACGAACACTGCTTTTAATACGCTGCCCACGACCTTCGCGTTCTTTCGGGGGGCGACAAAAACTCCCGGAGCGAGCCCTTCAGCAATCGCAAACTCGGCCGTATCTTCCGACGCGATCAGCAGCCCGCCCCCTTCGACGAAGTCCTTCAGGTGCTGAACGCCAGAGAACCCCAGACCCGGCCGCATGTCCTCCGTCGCGTCCAGTTTCCCCAGATTCGGTGTGAGGGGCGTCGTCTGCCAGGGCAGGGGGTTGCCCCACATCGGTATGCCACTTACGATCTGGGCGGAGGAAGTATGCGCGACAGGCGCAAAAATGATGACATCGTATTTGGAGCGCAAGTTAGGTTCACGGGCAGCGGTTTGCGTATTGATGTAGTCATACGGTATGTGTAACTTGTCGAAAGCCATGCGCCACCAGCCCTCTGTCTGCGTATAAAGCCAGGTGTGCATGAAGGCAATGCGCGGCGTCGCAGCGGTATGCGTATGAATGCCGGGGAGCTTAGGAAGAGATATCGCTTCCAGGCCGAGTTCCTTGACCGCAGCTTTTAGCTTTGCGCTATCCCCGTGGTCGATCAGCAGCGAGCCGGCTTTGAAATGATGCCCGCCGCTTTCGAAATTTTCCTCGGCAATAGAGATATCGGCGTCTTTGAGCGCATAGACAAGTGCCGCAAGACTCACCTGTCCGGAGTTATCAATTGAATAAACTGGACCGGAGCCAGCGACATTGCCGCCGATCTGATTCAAGTCGTCAAGCTTGTGCATCTTTGCCGAAAGGATAGAGCGATCTGTGACACGAAAATTCTTGGCATTGAACAGGTCGCCAAATGACCAGCCAGTGTCATCGTAAGGATGTTTCTGCGGATCGTCCGGCGACCAGTACTGGCGATCCAAAAGAGCGTCCGCCGCGCGCGAGAAGGGCTGGTCCATGCGGATGACAAAGCTCCCGGCAGGGAATGTTTGCGACCGCGGAGCCGGAGGATCGCTGGACTTGTCATCCCCGGTTGGCGGATGCGCTGGAGGTGGCATGCCAACGGTTGCGGCTTCATCGAGACGCTGACTTTCAACGTGTTGCGCGGCGAGTACTTTGAGAAGCTGCAATTGCCTGTTCAGAGCGCCTTCATCGGCGGACAGGACATATGCCGCTGGGCCGGCATCTTGCGGTTTCTCAATGGATCGCTTGCTTTTCGTGTAGTAATCCGCAAGAAAACGTCTGCTGTTATGCGCGAAGTAAGAAAGAGTTGAGAGCAACGCAGTTTCCTCATAATTGTTGTTGTCGCGCTGCGACCAGAGCACAGTTGGGTACGGCGGATTCGGGCGGTACCACGTGCGCGAATATTCGTCCGGAGAAAGAATCCGCTTCTCGGTATCGGCGCCGCCATTGCCGAACGTTTCATACAGCCGGCTGATTCCGTTGTGCATGCCGGCCAGGAACATCAGGTAGCCAGGGCTCCAGGTATCAAAGTCGCCGTGCGTGAAGGCGCCCGGCATCCTGAATTTCTGCATCTGCCGCATGTTGTCGGACGCCAGAGCCGACCATTCGTCGGTCAATATCGGATCGATCCAGGCGTTATACGGACCGTCTCCAACGGTGTTGTCGTAGAGGAACGGAACCGATTCGTGCAGGTCATGCAGCACCTGCGCATGCCAGCCCAGATACGTATTCAGTACATTGTTGGTGAGATTGAGCGTCATTGCCATGGCGTCGCGGTTGTTGTCGTGAGCAACGTAGTGTCCCCAGTAGACAAGGCGAGGCCAGATCGCTCCCGGATGGGCTTTGTGCCATTTGTAGATGTCCACCATCCGATCGCGCCCGTCCACTTCCACCACCGGCGTGATCAGCGTAATCATGTGGGTGCGGACGTATTGGATGTATGGGGCATCATCAACCGCAAGCCGGTAGGCCAATTCCATAAGGGCCGTCGGAGCGCCGGTTTCGGGCGAGTGGATGGCTCCCGTGATGTAGTAAACCGGAAAGGATTCGGCAGTCAACCTTTCAGCCGTGGTGTCATTCATTCCGATCAAGCGCGGGTCCGCAAGCTTGGCAAGACGCGCCTCATTCTCTTTGGCTTTCGCCAGAAGCGATTCATCGGCCACCGCGACCGCGATCATCTCTCTTCCTTCTTCTGTGCGGCCAATGGTAAAAACCTTTACGCGCGAGCTGCTTGCGGCAAGCAGGCGGAAATAGCGATAGACGTCTTCGGCATAGGGCAGCATATCCGGTGCACCGGCAATATCGCCTAGCACCTTCGCCGGGGTCGGCACTGATTGCGAAGCAGGCAGGTAATCGGTTAGCGGCGAGTTGAGGGACGGGGCAGTCGTATATTTCCCGATTCGCTGTGTGTACCACTTATCCACCTGTTGTTTCGAATCCCGGGCGAACTGGTCAGTTTGCGCTTGAATACGCGGAGCAATAATGCCAAATGCGGCAAAGCAAAACAGAAATCGGAGCCGGTTCATGTGGGAGATGCTTAGTGTACAGCACGGTTGCACTTCGCCGCGATCAATTGGCCGATGGGAATGGCGGAAGTGGCGGCCGGCGATGGTGCGTTGCAAACATGGAGCATCCGATCCGTCTGGAAGAACAGAAAATCATGAACTAATGAGCCGTCGCGCATGACGGCCTGCGCGCGAATTCCGGCCTTTTCGGGCAGCAGATCTTGAAGTGTAAGGCTTGGGCAATATTTCCGGCACTCCTCCAGGTAGCCGGGCTTCCAAAGCGAATTGCGCATCTCGATCACGCCAGACTTCAGGTGCGCTCCGATGGCCTTCCAGAACCCCGGGAAAGAGCAGTATTCGGCAACATCGCGGAAGCGGAATGAAAACTTCGGATAACCCTCGCGAGCGAACCCGAGCACCGCATTGGGGCCGACTGTGATGCCGCCGTCGATCATGCGCGTCAGGTGAACGCCGAGAAAGGGCAGATCGGGATCGGGAATCGGATAGATTAGGTGGCGCACGATATCGTTCCTGTTCGGAGGCAGCCTGTAGTACTCACCGCGAAATGGAACAATCTGGTGTCCGGTTTGGATGCCTGCCATCTTCGCGAGGCGGTCAGACTGAAGGCCGGCGCACACGATCAGTTGTTTCGCAATCCACCTTCGCTCTCCGGCGCTGATGGTAACTTCCTGCGCGGTTTCTTTGATTCCGGTCACGTCAACGCCGAATTCGATCTGCGCACCCGCCGACGAGACGATCCGGCCCATCGTTTCGCACACGCGTTTGTAATCGACGATTCCGGTAGAAGGGACGAATAGCGCGCCGTCGCCGGCGATGTTCGGTTCCCATCGCCTCAACTCCGCGGCATCCAGCCGTTCGACCTCTATGCTGTTCACTTTGGCCCTCTCGAACAGCGCATTCATCCGCTGCTCCTCCAGTGAGTTGGTCGCGACCAGCAGCTTTCCGCAAACCTCGAACGGGATGCCGTGCTGCTGGCAGAAGATCTTCGTCGCGAGCGCTCCACGACGGCACAACTCTGCCTTCAGGCTTCCCGGCGCATAGTAAATTCCGGAATGAATAACGCCGCTGTTGTGACCGGTCTGGTGCCGGGCAAGGCCTTTCTCTTTTTCGAGAATCACAATACTCGAGCCTGGCCGCGCTTCTGAGAGCGCCATGGCGGTGGCAATGCCGACGATGCCTCCGCCAATTACGCAGCAGTCAAAGATCATGAAAACGTGTTGAAAGAATCAGTATCAGATAAGCTCATTGCGTGCAGATATCGTCTCAAAGAATCACTCGGCCCGATCCACTCTCACGCCGCTCATTCGTCACGGCGGCTTCCAGCCTTGTGGCCGTGCCGGCGCTGTTGCGTGCGCGCCAAATTCGTACGTCAAACAGACCCATTCTCGCCTGCGTCGGGAGTTACAGTTCACCGCAAGGACCGGAAGGCAGTAAAGGAAGGGGACAAGGCATTTATCTGTTTGAGATGGACGCGGCAACTGGGGCACTGAAGCAGCGCGAAGTCTTCAAAGATCCCTCCAATCCTTCCTGGCTCGCGCTGGATGCCTCACGGACGCATTTATATGCCGCGAACGAAACGAATACTTTCAATGGTACTCACTCCGGTTCCGTCAGCGCTATTTCGGTTGACCGCTCAAACGGCAGTTTGATGCTGCTGAATACGGTCAGTTCGGAAGGCGCCGGTCCCGCGCACCTGAGCATCCATCCCTCCGGCAAGTTCGTCCTGGTCGCCAATTACGCCGGAGGCACAGTCGCGGTGCTCCCCATCGGCTCGGACGGCAAACTCGGAGCGCCTACAGACGTCAAAACCGATCATGGAGAACTTGGCTCTACGCACGCGGCCAGCGGACCTCCCGGAAGCTTCGCCATCAGCGGGCATGATAATCCGCATGCTCACATGATCCACGCGGACCCGTCTGGCCGTTTCGTCCTCTCAACCGATCTAGGACTCGATCGAATCTATATTTGGAAATTCGATGTAGATACCGGCAAGCTGTCTCCGAATGATCCTCCTTTCGTTTCGCTTCCGTCCGGAGACGGCCCCCGCCACTTCGTGTTCCACCCGAGCGGCCGCTGGGTGTACTCGTTGCAGGAAGAAAGCTCCACCTTGGTTACCTTCGACTGGAACGGTGCGAAAGGGACGCTGCAGCCGAAGCAGACGTTATCAACCTTGCCGAAGGGGTTCGCGGGTACAAGCTTCACATCCGAGCTACTGATCTCGCCTGACTCAAGATTCCTGTACGCGGCGAACCGGCTGCATGACACCGTCGCGTTCTTCTCCATCGGTCCGGCGGGCACGCTAACCTATGTAGGCGAGGAGTGGACCCGGGGCGATTATCCGCGCAGCTTCAATATCGACCCGACTGGCCGGTTTCTCTATTCGTGTAATCAGCGGAGCGACGCAGTTACGTGTTTCCGCATCAACCGTACAACCGGGCACCTTACGTTTACCGGACAATATACACCGGTTGGGACGCCTGCGATTGTGGTGTTTTTGAGCTGATGGTGGCGCCGTTTCGCATTTGGCGGATAATGGAGGAGAAATAGCGCACGATGACACGGTAGAGGGAATTGTTGCCTTGGCTGTCTTCGTCCTTGGTGACAAGCAGAAGGCGGATCTCTGGTTACACCGTCCCAGCCCGGCGCTTGGAAATGAGCTGCCCATCAAGCTGTTGGAAACTGACGCGGGAAGACAACGTGTCGAGCATGAACTCCGGAAAATTCAATTTGCATTTGTGTATTGAAGTTTGCAATCAATATCAGGCGGTGACTTGCCCGATGTCAGGCTCGGATTCCAAAGACTCTTTCCGTATAGATCCTGCTTAAACGAACATCTTCCCCGAGCGGCCGAGTAATGGCGGTATTTTCGCGATACGCAAGTTCGACGACGACCAGTGGTTTTACGCCCTCCACATTTAAAAGCTCCGCGATCTTGCGGTAATCGATATCGCCGCTTTCGACCGATTCCAGCCAGAGCTTGTCCTTTGAGTTGCGGACGTGAATTTCCGTTACGCGCTTGCCTGCTTCGCGAAGCAGTTCCATTGGATCTAATCCGCCCTGGTGCACCCAGTCCAGATCGAGGCAGAAACTGACATATTTCGGATCGGTGTTGCGAAGAATGTAGCGCCATTCGCGCGCGTTGTCCATCATTTCCGGCGTGTGATTGTGGACCCGCAACTGGAATTCCTTCTGGCCGAGCGCGCGTCCCAATTGATTGAACGAATCCGCTTCGATCGCGAGCTCTTCGTCAGTCTTCTGCGCGTGCGGCAGTTTCGGGTCGGCATTGTTCACAACCGCCGTGCAGCCAAATGGCTTGCAAATCTCTGCAATCTCTAACGCAAGCTTCCTCGTCTGTTGAGCTAAGGCTTTGGTGTGCATGCCGCCACCAACGTAGACGGAAGGCATTGAGAGCGCATTTGATCGAAGAGCAGTGAGCACCCGGTTGCGCAGGTCCCGGGTAAAGAACGTGGGGTTCAGCTCGATGTTGTGGAAGCCTGCCTTTCGCACCATCGGGAAGATCTCGTCGATGATATCTCCCAGCGGCTTCTTTTGGCGTTCCGCATATTGCTGAAATATGTAACTTTCTACAGAGATGCGGGACTGTGGCTCACCGGCGCGGCATAGCAGCCCGCTTGCCGTCAGAAGCATCCATTCGCGGCGTGTCATCTGCCACTGGTCCTAGATGAGGATTTGCTTGGTCACACTACCGGCAACGTCAGTCAACCGGAAGTGTCGCCCTTGAAATTTGTATGTCAGGCGGGTGTGATCGATGCCCAGGCAGTGCAATACAGTTGCCTGGATGTCGTGGATTGGGACCGGGTCTGAAACAACGTTGTATGAGAAATCGTCCGTCTCGCCGACAACCATGCCGCGCTTGATTCCTCCGCCCGCGAACCACATGGCAAAACAGCGGGGGTGATGATCGCGGCCGTAGTTAGTGTTTGTGAGATGCCCCTGGCAGTACACGGTTCGGCCGAACTCGCCGCCCCAGATGACGAGCGTGTCATCCAACAAGCCGCGCTGCTTCAGATCGGTGACAAGCGCAGCCGAAGCCTGATCGGTTCCCTTGCACTGCAACGCGAGATCACGCGGAAGATCGTTGTGCTGATCCCATCCGCGATGATAAAGCTGAACGAAACGAACTCCGCGTTCGGCGAGCCGGCGCGCCATTAAACAGTTAGCGGCATAGGTGCCGGGCTTGCGGGAGTCGGGTCCATAGAGTTCGAACGTGCTTTCGGGCTCTTTCGACAGGTCAGTCAAGTCGGGGACGGAGGTCTGCATCCGATACGCCATCTCGTATTGCGAGATGCGCGCCGCAATCTCTGGATCGCCATACGATTGTTCCGTGATCTTGTTCAGTTCATCGACGCTATCGAGCATAGCCCGGCGGGTCGCGGGATCGATGCCTTCCGGGTTCGCCAGAAAAAGAACTGGATCGCCCGAAGCGCGAAACCGGACCCCCTGGTATTTGGAAGGCAGAAAGCCGCTGGACCACAGTCTTGTAAACAGCGGCTGATCTCGATTCAGGGCGTTCGCCTGCGATATCAGAACGACGAACGACGGCAAGGTCTGGTTCTCGCTGCCCAATCCGTACGTCACCCAGGAACCCATGCTGGGACGGCCCGGCTGCATGAAACCGGTCTGGATGAAGGTGATGGCCGGATCGTGATTAATGGCATCGGTATTCACCGTTTTCACGATGGTGATATCGTCAACGATTTTGGCCGTGTGCGGCAGCAATTCGCTGATCCAGGTTCCATTCTTCCCGGCCTGATTGAATTTGAAGATAGACGGAGCAACTGGCAGCGAATTCTGTCCTGAGGTCATCCCGGTGATGCGCTGGCCCTGGCGCACGGAATCGGGAAGCTCCTTTCCGGCAATGTCCCTGAGTTTCGGCTTGTAATCGAAGAGATCGATCTGCGAGGGCGCGCCGGACTGATGCAGAAAAATAACCCGCTTTGCCGTGGGCGCGAAATGCGGGAGATCGGGAAGACCGCCGAACTTCGCCGCGGAGACCGGAGCGGTTGTCTCCTGCGGAAAAATTGCGGGGTCGAGCAGTCCTGCAAGCGCCGCGATGCCGATACCTTTGCTGGCGCGCCCGAACAGTTGCCTACGGGTGAGGATAAGCTCGTGTTCACGAATCGGGTCCATAGTCTGCCTCAATTCTTTGTGATGGTTTCGTCCATGTTCAAAATTGTGCTGGTCACTAGTGTCCACGCGGCCAGTTGCGAAGGTTCGATGGCGGGATCGGGTTTTGATTCGCCTACGGTGACAAGCTTTTCAGCAGAGGCTTTGTCGGCGGCATATCGAGCCGCTTCCCTTTTGTAAAGCTTGTCGAGGATATCGAACTCTTCGGTAGTGGGATCGCGATCAGTGGCCAGACGGAAGACGAAGCGAACCCGATCAGCTTCCGCCGGCCCGGCTTGTTTCAGATCGCGCTGAGCCAGAGCGCGCGCAGCCTCGATATACGTCGGGTCATTCCAGAGGACAAGGGCCTGGAGCGGAGTATTCGTCACGCTCCGGCGAGCGGTGCATTTCTCGCGATCTGGAGCATCGAATGTGTTCAAGGACGGATACGGTACGGAGCGCTTCCAGAATGTGTACATACTGCGGCGATAGAGATCCGCGCCGTGGCTCTGGTCATACTTCTGCGCGGAAAAATCGCCGCCGAAGGCCATCTCTTCCCACAACCCCTTCGGCTGATAAGGTGAAACACTCCGGCCGCCGATTTTATCGTTCAGGAGACCGCTGATGGCAAGCGCATTATCACGGATCATTTCGGCCGGTAAGCGGAATCGCGGACCTCGCGCAAGCAATCTATTCTCCGGGTCTTGTTCGACAAGCTCGGGGCTTACCTTCGAGGATTGACGGTAAACCGCAGAAGTGACGATCAGTCGCTGCATCGCCTTTACGTCCCAATGGGAACGGACGAACTCCGTTGCGAGCCAGTCGAGCAGGGCTTTATTGCTGGGCGGATCTCCCTGCGAGCCGAAGTCTTCACTGGTCTTGACAATCCCAGTGCCGAAATAGAGTTGCCAGAAATGATTCACCGCAACCCGGGCGGTAAGAGGGTTGCCGGGATTAACCAGCCATTTGGCCAGCGTCAAGCGATTGCGCGGCGCATCCTTCGGCAGCGGCGGAAGCACAGCCGGTGTGTCAGGCGAAACCTGCTGGCCGCGATTCCGATAGTCGCCCCGAGCAAGGATAAACGTGTCGCGCGGTTCGTCCATTTCGGACATGACCATGGTCGACGGGATCTCGCGATTAAGCTGCTCCAAGCCGCGATTCAAGGTTTCGTAATCGGTATTGATCTGCTTCTCCGCTCCATTCGCGACTTCGGCTATGAAGTACTTGCGAAGCCATTTTGCCTGATCATCGGTCCGGCGCTCGGCGGCAATGGAAAGTACTGAGTGGAGCGGGTTCAGTAGCCCGAGTTGCAGCGCTTCATTTGCATAGAGGCGGCGATCGTAAAAGCGGAGATCGGCGAGTTGACCTTTGAACGGCGTGCCGCGATCCTTGTCGCCGATTTGGAGATTGCGAGCATCGGAAGCGCCGCTCGCAGGCGCGTGCTGTTCTGAAACAATATCGATGGGCACGGCGCGGCCGTCGATGTACATCTGAATGCCCTTTGCATTCGCGGAACCATCATAGGAGACGATGAGATGGCTCCAACCTTCGAGGGCAACGCCTTGCTTTGATTTGGCTTCGATTCCTGGTAGGCGAACAATTACATTGCAATTTTTTTTGGAGCAGTAATCGAGAGCTATTTCGTATTGCGGCCCCTGGAGCACGGTCATGCCCGACGGGCCATCCGCTTTCAGCCAGAGCGCGATGCTGAACGGTTGATCGGCATGGAAAGAACCTGCCGTGCCGAGCGAAAGATGGGGCTCTTCGTCCAAATTGACTGCGCGGCCGGCACGGCCATCTGTGTAGGTCAGTTTCCCGCTCAGTACTTTACCCGCGGCATCGGGCTGCAACCGATTCTGAAGCGAGCCGTCGAAGGTGAATTCATCGATCAGGCCGAAAGTGACATCCGAAACCGGCATCCCACGCTCGTCTCGTTCCCAGACGTTCTGTGCAACTGCCACCCGCGCATCTTCCTTCTTAATGGCATCCAGGAGCACTTGTTTCATGTGCGCTTGTTGCGGATTGGGTAGCTGCAAGTAGGGAACCGCATTGCCTTTGTATCCATCGAGACCCTTTTCGGGTACTCCGTTAAAAAAAGCGCCGAAACTGTAGAAATCTTTTTGCGTGAACGGATCGTATTTGTGATCGTGACAGCGGGCACAGCCGAGCGTCACGCCCATCCAGGTGGTCGAGGTCGCCTCAATCCGATCCACGATGTACTCGTTCTGGTACTCCTCGGGAATCGCGCCGCCCTCGAAGTTGATCATGTGATTGCGATTGAATCCGGTCGCGATGATTTGCGCCTGAGTAGCGTGAGGCAGCATATCGCCGGCAATCTGCTCGATCGTGAATTGGTCATACGGCATGTTGCGGTTGAAGGCGTTGATCACCCAATCTCTCCAAGGCCACATCTCGCGGGCGCTGTCGATGTGATATCCATGTGTGTCCGCGTAGCGCGCGAAATCGAGCCATTGCATTGCCATCCGCTCGCCGTAATGCGGCGAGGCAAGCAGCCGGTCGACAACTTTGTCGTAGGCATTTGGCGATCTATCCGTAAGAAATGCATCCAACTCGGTCTGGGTGGGCGGGAGCCCGGTCAAATCGAAAGTTACTCGCCGCAGCAGGATCGCTCTATCCGCTTCGGGCGAGGGATGGAGACCCTGCTGCTCAAGTTTTGCCAGAACAAAACTGTCGATGGGCGTTCGCGGCCAGTCTGCCTGCTTTACGGCAGGAACTTCAGGGCGCTTCGGAGGAACAAAAGACCAGTGCGATTCCCATTTTGCACCTGAATCGATCCAACGCCTTATTGTTTCGACCTGGGCGGGAGTGAGTTTGCGTCCTGAATAAGACGGTGGCATGCGCATCGCCACATTCGGATTACTGACACGCAGGTACATTTTGCTGTGCGCGGAATCTCCAGGCACAATCACCCCGGGCTTTCCGAAGGCGCCCTCTTTGGTATCAAAGTGCAGTCCCATCATGCGGTGCTTCTCATCCGGACCATGGCACGCGAAGCAGTTGTCAGACAGAATCGGCCGCACTTGACGGTCAAAGTCGACGGGCGGATTCGTTGCGCCGAACGCCTGGATTCCAACGAACCAGAGCGGGAAAAGGATGTAGGGGCTGAACCGGTTCAGTGCCTTGAAGAGTTGAGTTAGCGTGCAGTTGAGTATATCGAAAAGCTGGACGCGCAGGTAGCTTTTGTGCCGGTTAGATGCCGGGCCGATCTGCGGATTGCTATGGGAACAATTGGCAAATTTCGGTATAGAGCCGGCAATCCCAACGGTTGAAGTGTTCAATGGCCGCCCGTGCCGGCGTGTAATCCCGCTCGCTGGATAACCGGCTCTTATTCACGCCGGTCAAAGTTGAACGCGATTTCCAGTTATATCTTCGATGCAATTCCGCATACGCCTGATCGGACCTCTCCTGATGCCCAACAAAGGAAAAAGCGCTTCGCAGGTGGTCAACAGCAAGGGCATACACGTGGGAGTCAATGCTCCCGGGAGGAACATCTTTTTCATCGACGCCGCTGAAGCATCGGACCATCAGGTTGTCAAGGTTAACGGTTGCGCGGCGTTCGAGCGCTTCAACCAGGGATGCTGCCGAATCGCTCCCGCTCGCATCCTCAGATTGCATCTCCAGGGCGTAGCGGTAATGCGAGACGATCCGGGATACAGGCTCTCGAACGACCGTCACATACGTCCATGGCTGCGGAAGAGCATCGTGGATACCATATTGGAAATGTCCGATTACCAGCCGAAACGCGCGGCGCTGCTCCAGCGGCAAAAGGTGTAAATTTTCAATCAGAAACCCCGGCGGATCGGGATAAAGATAAGCGATTTCCGACTGCTTGTAGTTCTCCTCCATGGCTTCGCGAAAGGCGGTGCCGGCCGTCTTGGCAATATGCATGAACAGAATCGCCGGCACGGCGGGGGGTTCGGGGCGGGAAGGGATTGTCAGGATCAAGGGCGAGTTGGGCAATAAGCGCCCGTCGGAAAACTTCGCGTCCACGCGCGTGGCAGGATCGGGAGCGCAGAGTCGAGTCAAATCGAAATAAAAACAATGCTTTCCGATGTCGGGACGGTAGTGGACAGCAAGGATCTCACCAACGGGGCGGTTCTCTACACACACTGTGATCTTCGGCGCTGTTGATAGGTCTTTCGGATTTAGAGCCCAACCATACAACTCGCCGTCGACGCTTCCATCCAGTCTTCCCAGCAGTGTCGGCTTTTTGTCGCTTGCGGTCTTCACCGGAAACACAAATTTTTCGAATAGGAAGAACAGGAGCAGCTTGGCTTTTTGATCTCGCCCGGTACGGCGAAGGACCGCATTAGCGATATACGCCAGAATAGCCGCGAGGACTGGCCCAAGGAGAATTGCTGCGCCTAACCCGATTACCAGTGGCCCCAGAATCACGGCTTCGCCCGCTGGTTGGAATTCTCCCATGCGAACATAAAGTACAAAAGTACAGCAGAGTGCATGGCTTTCTAAGCGATCTTCGGTTCGCCTCACGGTTTCCGATGATTCACAGGCACCGGATGAGTTTTGATTTTCGAATGCGCCGGTCACGCGTTACAAGCGGGATCCGGTGCGTCAAGCTGGTCGCTGCAATCAGTTCGTCCGCCGGATCGGATTCAAAATCTAGGGAGCGGAGGCTCAAGCAAACAGCGCGATCGATGGGCCAGATCTCAAGTCGATCAAGTGCCGTAGCGAGCGGCGGATAATCAAGGCCGTACTGAAGGCGCTCCCGCTCGTGAAGTTTTTCTATTTCCCAAAGGACAATAGCAGAGATGCTCCAATCGGCGTCCCGGCTGAGTACCGTCCGCTCGTGCGCCGTCAAAGCGCCTTCGAGTGCCTTGATCAGGATGTGGGTGTCAAGATTCAGCATCCCACTTGAGGCCGGCCGAGAAGAGATCGTCATGAGGGTCGGTTGACAAGTGTGGCACACTTCCAATTAAGTCAATACACGAGCGCCGGACCGGAACCAGTTTGGCTATCGGATTCCCATGACGGCTGATGAGAATACCCTCGCCAGGTAGTTCGTCAACCAGCGATAGGCATTGTTGGCGGAAGTCGGAGATATTAATCACCTTCACATCTCTGAGTGTACAACAAATTGTACAGTTGCTGCCAAAAATGCCATTCTGGTTTGAAGATGACCGTCGCTGCCTCCTCTAGCAGGCCGGAGCTTTGGGCCGACGTTCGCCGCGTCATCTCCCTTGCAGTTCCGGTAGCCCTCGCGGAGTTGGGCTGGATGACCATGACGGTGATCGACACTATTATGGTCGGACCGCTTGGTCCGGCCGCGATCGGCGCTATTGGCGTCGGAAATAGCGCCTTCTATTCGTTCGCGATTTTTGGTATGGGTCTGCTGCTGGGCCTCGACACGGTGGTCTCACAGGCTTTCGGGGCAGGGGACCGGGGCGACTGCCATCATTCGCTCTCCCAAGGCGTCTACTTGGCGCTGTTCATTACAGTTCCGTTGATGGCGGTGTTTGCCCTTATGCCGCCGATGTTTTATGCACTCGGCATCAATGCGGAAGTTAGCCGGCTGGCCGGAGCATTTGTGACTACTCTCAGCTTCAGTACCTTGCCTCTCCTGCTGTATGGTGCATTCCGACGTTATCTGCAGGGAATGGGACATGTGCGGCCTGTGATGTTCACGCTCATCAGCGCGAATATTATCAATTGGTTCTTCAATTGGCTGCTGATCCAGGGACATTGGGGCATGCCGTCGATGGGTGTAGTCGGTTCAGCGCTATCTACCTGCCTGGCGCGGCTCTATATGGCGCTGCTGCTCGGGCTCTTCATCTGGTGGTTCGAGCGCGGTCTGCAGCCGGGTTTCCGGAATGTCTTTCGCAAACCTGATTGGGTTCGGCTCCAACGGCTTATTCGCATCGGACTGCCCGCCGCGACGCAAATTCTCCTGGAAATCTCGGCGTTTGGCGCTGCGGCCGTGCTCGCCGGCCGGTTGGCTCCAGTGGCGCTCGCATCGCACCAAATCGCGCTGAACTGCGCGGCCGTTAGCTTCATGGTTCCCCTTGGCATCTCATCGGCGGCCGCCGTTGCAGTCGGGCAGGCGATCGGGCGCGGCGACCCTCTTGATGCCCGCCGGTGTGGATTCATCGCAATTGCGCTGGCGTGCGGGTTCATGGCGTGTTCGGCGCTCGTCTTCTTCCTTATTCCCGGGCCGATCTTGCACGTGTACACGAATGATCCCGGGATTCTGCGTATCGGCACTGGATTGCTTGCGCTAGCGGCCCTGTTTCAACTCTTCGACGGCATTCAGACTGTTGCCACGGGCGCTTTGCGCGGAACCGGCAATACAAGCACTCCGATGCTGGTGAACCTGGGCGGATATTGGCTATTTGGGCTACCCATCGGATACGTGCTGTGCTTCCACTACGGTTTCGGTGTGTACGGGCTCTGGTGGGGCCTCACGCTGGCGCTGATTGTAATCGCCTTGCTCTTGCTCTATTCCTGGCAGCGCCATTCGCGCCAACTTCTCAGGCTTGCTGTGTAGAAGCAGTTTCTCGCCGCAGCGCAGCAGCTATTCGCTTCGGCAGTTCGCTTTTCATGAGATCCTCAATCGGCGTCGGCAGTGCGAGCGACCAATTGGGGTTCTGATCTTCCATCGTCGCCGGCATGTTCGGCCGCTCCTCCACTGCCGCGGCATCCTCCAGCGCCGCAGTGAGGATCCGGGACGGAGCATTACTCAACAATCGATAAGCACTTGCAATAGCTTCAGCAGGCGCAGCATCCGTAGCTAACTCTGCCATCGAGATCAGCCGGTCGCGTATCTCCGCGGTGCTTTCCTCGTTCGGCCGTAAGTGGAGTTCGCGCTGCCTTTTCAGATCGGAACCAGTCCAGAGGCCTGCCACGGTTGGCAAGTCATGCGTGGTGACTGCGGCAAATGTCTCACGAGGGTACGTCTCGGGCCGATCGCTCTCGAACCACAGTAGATGGTACGAAAGCACGCCGTAATGCTCAAGCTTCTCGTGAGCCTCTTTCTCTACGGTGCCGAGATCCTCACCTACGACAAACGCCTTTGCCCGGGCGCTCTCTAGAGCCAGAATAGCCAGCATTTCGTCCGGGTCGTAGCGCACATAGGCGCCTTCCGCGGGGGAGGCATTCGCCGGCACCCAAAAGAGTCGGAACAGGCCCATTACATGGTCGATCCGCAGCCCGCCTCCGTGCCGGAATGCGGCCCGGATTGTTTGAATGAAAGGTTCGTAACCGGCGCTGCGCAGCTTCTGCGGCACAAAGGGCGGAAGTCCCCAGCTCTGTCCTTGCGTATTGAATTTATCCGGCGGCGCTCCAACGGAAATGCCATTCGCGAAGACATCCTGCCAGGACCAGGCATCCGCGCCATTTGGATCGACGCCGATTGGCAAGTCCTGAACGAGCGCGATGTCTTTTGAACAGCGTTCCAGTTGCACATCCAGTAGCCACTGCAGCCATTTGTGGAATCGCACTCGCTGCCGGTGGTCGCGGGCGAACTGAGCGACCGAACTGCTGGCCGGATGATGATACTCCGTCGGCCATTCGCGCCATCCGGACTTGTAATGCTCGGCGAGCGTGCAGAAGGCTGCAAACCGGTCGAGCTCTGGCGCATGCTCGGCGCAGTAACGATCGAACTCCTCATCTTGGCCAAATTGCAACCAGAGCGCCTCGAGCGCTTGCATTTTCAAGGCGAAGACCTTATCGCGATCAATCAGCCGTTTGCGGTTCAGTTCCTTTCCGGCACGCGCGAGTGCTTCGAGACGCGGGACCTTCCCAGCGGTCGCGCCCGGCGTCCACTCAATTTTTAGCCATAGCGGATTAAAAAACCGGCGTGATGCCGGGTAATAGGGGCTCGCCTGTTGAGGAGTCATCGGCGAGGCTGCGCTCAGCGGGTTCAGCATCACCATACCGGCGTCGAGTTCTTTGGCCGACCATCTCGCCAGCCGCTCCAGATCCGCGAAATCGCCGATTCCCCAGCTCTCCCGTGACCGCGCCGCATACAGTTGCACCGCCCATCCCCACGTCTTCAAGTCTTCGGGCAACCAGCACTTGCCCGGACTCACGACGAGGCGTCGCGGTGTATCCTCTCCGTCCAGTTGCAGTTGGTGATATCCGATTGGAAGGCCCGGCGGAAGCCGCAGGTGGGCTGAAACTGTTTCACCGGTCTCCAGAACAATGGAGCCGCTCCCAGCAAGTTCCCGCTGATCGCCGCTATGGACGACCAATACTGGATCTCGTTGAGAGGGCGTCAATTTGCCGTCCCCCGCTCCCATTGCAAGCAGAATTGCCTTTACAGTCTCATCCGGGGATTTATGCCAATTGCCCAAGGCGTCCTGATAATTCAGGTCGATTCCCCAGCGATTGGTCTTCAGTTCTTTCCCGGTTCGACTCGCCACGTGTAGTGGATGACTGCAGGCCGATGCCGATTACGTCTCAATAAGCGGCGTTCGGCATAATCAC
>DATIMA010000278.1:0-4903 GCA_035475915.1 Bryobacteraceae bacterium | reverse complement strand
CTTTGGCGGCTTATCTGATCGGTTGAGCTTGCTTTCGTCTTGCACTGGAGTTTGTCCTCCTTCAGCTTGGCGCTAAAAAAAGCAACCGCAAATATTGTCTCTCTTTCCGGTTCAGGCGGAATACCGTAAATGTGACAGGGGGTCCCCGATAGGCATCGCTCGACAACTCACAACACGCAGGGACAGGGACAACGCTATCACTCCACGCCGGTTCGCTCCGGTTTACAAACGCTAGAGCCGCCGTGCCGTTGAATCTGCATTGCGACTTCCGTGAAACCGTTGTCGAGAGCGGCTTGGTATGAAGTCTTGTGGCCTTTGCCGCATAAATTTGGATCCGCCCCCCGTGTTAGAAGTAGCGTTGCAACTCCGCTTTTCCCGAAAGCAGCAGCAGCGTAGAGAGCCGTTGTTCCCGAACCGATGTTCACCTGATTTACCAGAGCGCCGTGATCCACCAGCATCTCGGCAATAACATCAAATCCTTTCAGGGAGGCATCCTCCAACGGACTCGTTCGGTTCCGGCCAATTCTATTTGGATCAGCGCCGCTGTCTAAAAGAACGCGCAAAACGTTGGCAGCTCCTGCAGAAGCTGCGGCATCGAGAGGCGTCGCACCAGATGACAATATATCGTTTGCACCTGCTCCATCTTGAAGGAGCGCCTCGACCACAGCCGACGCGTCCTTTCTAATGGCGGCGCCCAGCATTCTGTTCAAGAACTCAGGCGTCTTCTGCTCCTGTCCTGCCGCTTCGAGTAACAACAATGCGGCATCTGCGTTCCCCATTTGTATTGCATTTTCCAAAGGAGTGCGGCCCCGTTTGTCCGCAGTTCGAAGGTCCGGATTGAATCGAAGTAAGTATCGAACCAGCTGTGTTTTGCTGCGATAGGCCGCTTCGTTGATAGGAGTGGCTCCAGTTTTTGTTTCGGCTTCGTTCGGCCGGGCGCCGTTGGCGAGCAGAATCGCAGTCGCCTCCAAATACCCGCGCCAAACGGCGTCATCCAACGGACTGGTCCCCTCCGCATCGCGTATATTGACATCCGTGCCTTTTTGAATCAGGAGACGAATCACATCCAAATGGCCGCCAATTACTGCGAAATAAAGCGCCGTATGCCCTGTTTCCGTTTTCGCATCGGCCCGTGCACCGGCCGCAATCAGCATCGATGCCATGTGCAAATTGCCCATCGAGGCCGCAATTTGAAGGGGTGTTTGCGGAAATCCCAATCCCGTGCCCGGGGCTCCACTGTGCGCTTGTATATTTGGATCGGCACGGTGGGCGAGCAGAAGGGCGGCTACATCGTTGCGGTTGAACAATGCCGCATAGTAAAGAGGCGTCCGCCCATATTGGTCGGGCAGGTTGGGATCGACGCCTGACGAAACGAGAGTCTCGGCGCTCTTTAAGTCGCCCAGCCTGGATGCCTTCGCAAGCATTTCACTAGCGGTATTTCGTTGACCTTGAAACGCAGGCGCAAAGAGCACCAAGAACAGAATCAGCGACTTCATGCTACTCTTCGCGGAGAGCCTCCATCGGGTCTATGCGCGAAGCTCTGAGCGCGGGCAGAAATCCCGCGATTGCCGCCACCGAGGCAAGGGTTGCAGCAGCGAGAGAAAGCATCCGAGGATCGTTGGCCTTCACTCCATAGAGCAAACTGCCAATGAGATGCGTCGCGCCGATCGTCGTGACCAATCCGATTGCCAGACCGATCCCGATCAAGATCGCCACCTCTCCCAATACAGCGCCCACAATGTTCCACTGCTGCGCGCCAAGCGCCATGCGGATTCCAATTTCGTTTCGTCGTCCGGCCATGTTGTATGAGATAACGCCATAAAGACCGAGCACTGCCAGGAGGAGGGCCAGCCCACCGAAGAATCCGGAGAGTGTGGCAAGCATTCGCTCGCGGGCCAGCGACTCATCGACCTGCCCGGCAAGTGTTCTAAATTGCAAGGAAGCGCCGGCATCGACAGCGTTGACCGCACGCTTCGCATCTTGGATCATGCCGGTCGCCCTGCCGGTTGCGGCGCGCAACTCGAATGTGACAACCTTACCCGGGTTCGGGCTTTGGCTCGCGGCGACGTAAACAGTAGGATGAAAAGCCTCCCGCAAGTCGAGGTATTTGGCGTCGCGCACCAGACCGACGATTTCGACCGGGTCGCCTAGTTTGTTGCCTTGCTCCGCACGATAGCGCCTGCTGATGGGATTTTGCCCATGGAAATACTTCTTGGCAAAAGATTCGGTCACGATCGCTACCTTCGGTGAACTCGCGGTATCGTGCGCATTGAAATCGCGCCCCGCAAGGCGCTGAGTACCAAGTGTTTCAAAATACCGGTCGCTTACTTGGTTCAGGAAGACCAGTTCCCGTTCCCCGCTCGCGGACGTCTCGCCGTCGATTTGCAAATAGGACGCGTCCACCGCACCTCCCAGCGGGGTATCGGCGGAAGCGCTGGCGGAGCGAACGCCAGCGAGCGCGCGCAGATGCCCGAGCACTTGCGCGAACACGGCGCTGCGCTGCGCGGGTGAAGTCGTTCTTTCGCGGAGATCGACATCCATCAGCAAGACGTGCGCGCGTTCGAAACCGGGATCGAGCGTTTCGAGCCGGATGAAGGTCGCGAGCAGCAATCCTGCGCCGGCCACCAGGACCAGCGAGAGCGCCACCTGGATCACTACTAGCGCTTTGCCCAGTGCAAATTTGCCGCCCTGCATCAAGCCGCGGGCATTCGCCTTCATCGCAAAGTGAGGATCGACGCGCGTGGCACGCCAGGCAGGAACAAGACCGAACAGCAGACCGGTGAGAACAGCCAGTGCAAGAGTGAACGCGAGCACACGCGAATCGATGCTCAGATCGAGAAATACGTGGTTCTCGTGATACACATTCGAGACAAGAAGTCCCACCAGCAGCCGCGCGCCCCAGCAGGCAAATACGATCCCCAACGCGGCGCCGATGAAAGACAACAGCAGGCTTTCGATTAGCAACTGGCGTATCAGACGACCGCGTCCCGATCCGAGCGCCATCCGAATCGCGATCTCCCGCTGCCGGGCCGCGCCGCGTGCCAGAAGGAGATGGGCCACGTTGCTACAAGCGATCAACAATATCGCCCCGACGATCATCATCAGGACCATCAGCGCCTGACGGTATTTCGAACGGATGCTGGAAAGGCCATTGGCCGCCATTTGAACGTCGAACGTCCGCTTGAGATAGATCTCCTGCTGGCTGGGTTTTAAGTTCAGCGGTATGGTTGCGCGCATGACCGGACCAGCCAGCGTTTTGAGCCGTGCCTCGACTTGATTCATCGAAAGGCCAGGCTTAGGGCGCCCTATGATACGAAGATCCAGCGAGCCGTTTTCCCCGCCGATAATTTTTTCGGTGCAGAGCGGCACGTAAATATCGCTTTTCCGGCCAACATCCACGCCGCTAAATCCGGGTCCGATCACGCCTACAATTTCGAAGGGGTGATTGTCTAATGAAATGTTCGTGCCTGCCACGTTCTTGCGGCCGCCGTATTCGCTCTGCCAGAAACTATAGCTGAGTAACGCGGTTCCTGGGCAGCCCCGACGGTCATCGGCGCTTGTTATGACACGTCCTACGATGGGACGCAGGCCCAACGTTTCGAAAAACTGACCGGAGACATAGTTCCCTTGCACGTAGCGAGCCTCGCCTCGGCCCGACAAGTCAAACCGCGTAACCGCATAGCCGAACAGTCCGGAAAAGACATCCTGGCGATCGCGCACTTGCTCCCAAACTGGATTGCTCAAGAACGGATCCGCTACACCCCAAATGCCACGTCCCGCCATGTTCACCTGCAACAGCTGCTCGGGATGCCTGGCCGGCAGGGACCGAAGCATCAGCGCGTCGATCAAGCTGAAGATCGCCGTATTCGCGCCGACCCCGAGCGCGAGCGTCAAGACGGCGGTAAGCGAGAACACGGGGCTTTTGCACAAGGTTCGTATGGAAAACCGGATGTCCTGCCGAACCTGCTCCAGCCATAACCAGGAGCGCGCCTCGCGATGCAATTCCTTTGCTTGCTCGATTCCGCCATAAGCTCGTTTGGCAGCCAGCCGTGCTTCCTTCGCACTCATTCCTCGCCGCCGAAAATCATCTTCTAGTAACTCGAGGTGCGATTCAATCTCCCGCGCCAAATCCCGTTCGGCTCTCCCGGGCCGCACGAAGTTGCGAAGTTTATATAGAAAACGCTTCCAATAAGCCATCGCGCTACTGTCCTTCCAGGAGAAGTTTTTCTACCAATCCAGCCGAGCGCCGCCATCGCTCTGTTTCCTTTTCGAGCGCCCGTTCCCCGGCCTTGCTCAGACTGTAATATTTGGCGTCTCGATTGTTCTCCGTCTTCCGCCAAGTGGCGCGAATCCATCCGTTCTGTTCCAATCGGACAAGCGCGGGATATAGGCTGCCTTGTTTCAGCGAGAGCAAGTTTTCGGCAACCTGCTCCACGCGATTTGCGATACCGTATGCATGCTGGGGGCCCATAGTTGTCAATACCTGCAAGACAATCAGGTCCAGAGTGCCTTGCAGAAGGTCAACTCGCTCGTTTTCTTTACTAGACATCCTGGTGCACTCACCCTTCTCGAACAGTTTACTAGAGAGCCTGGTGAAGATGGGTAAACAGACAGAGGTGTCTCGCTGCAGATGGAGAAACGTGTGTGAAGAGGTAAATGCTGCGCCGCCAGTGTGACATGGGCGGCTGAAGTTCACCGTGACGCGCCCAAGACGTGCGCCATGCCCTGATAGGATGCTTGCTTGATGAGGGCGGAGGCGGATGCGCAGGTTTATGTTGCCGGGCACAAAGGGCTGGTTGGATCGGCCATCGTCAGACAACTGACTAAGCAGGGCAGCACCAACCTTCTTGTGGCATCGAGACGCGAACTGGACCTTCGCGACCAGCGGGCCGTCAACCAATTT
>DATIMA010000277.1:0-6754 GCA_035475915.1 Bryobacteraceae bacterium | reverse complement strand
GCGCGCCTCCGATCGGCGCCATGAAATCGGGATTCGTTTGGCTGTCGGAGCCAGCCGGATGCAACTGCTGCGGCAACTCATGACCGAGAGTCTGCTCCTCGCCCTCAGCGGTGGCCTGGTTGGATATGCCATCGCTTTCTGTGCTTGCTATCTCTTCAGCGCGTGGCGCCCGCACTTCGATATTCCCTTCAGTACCTCGCTCCATCCAAACAGTACGGTCCTATTCTTTGCCATTGCAGTGGCGTTTTTCACGGCGATCCTCTTCGGCCTGACTCCCGCGTTGCAGGCAATTCGAACGGATCTGAATGCGAGCCTCAAAAACGAGCCGGTCTCGAATCGTATCCGTCGATGGAGTGTTCGCGATGTTCTCGTTGCCGGTCAGATTGCAGTTTCGGTGGTCCTGGTCATCTCTTCCGTGCTTGTCGTGCGGAGCCTGCAGCACGCCCTCACATTGAATCTGGGCTTTAACCCCAACAACGCTGTGTCTGTCTCATTTGATTTGAGGCTGCAAGGTTACAAGGGGGACCGTGCCCGCCGTTTCGATGCGGAGTTGCTGAGAAGAGCGGCGGCGATTCCCGGCGTTGAATCTGCCGGCATAGTCAATAGCCTGCCCCTTCGCACCGGCGGCGAGAACAACGACGTCATTTCACGCGCGGATCGCCCGCTTCCGCCGGCTTCGGAGCAGCGGGCCGCCATCGTTTACAACATCTCTCCGGGCTATCTTCGAACCGCCGGGACACGCCTGCTCCGGGGCCGGGGCTTCGATCAGCACGACAGACAGGGCGCGCCACCGGTCGCCATTGTGAATGATGCTCTCACGCATGTGCTGTTCGGCAACGAAAGCGCCCTGGATAAGCGCCTTCGGCTAGGAGATCATGTCGTACAAATCGTTGGAGTCGTCGAAACGGGCAAATATGAGTATCTCGGTGAAGATCCGCATCCCGCCGTATTTCTGCCGATTGCACAGACTGGAACCGGTTGGACAACACTCGTAGCCCGAACGCCTTTGCCCGCCCAGACAGCAACGGAACTGTTACGGAAAGCCGCACTCGCTCTGGACCCGGAACTAACAATCTTCAGTGCTGGAAGCCTCAAACAGCAATTGGCGCTGCCGCTCTTCCCTGCCCACATCGCTGCGATCGTCCTGGGCATCTTCGGTGTACTCGCAATGGTGCTGGCTGCGACCGGTCTCTTCGCTTTGATGGCTTATACTGTTTCGCAGCGGAGCCATGAGATCGGCATCCGCATGGCATTGGGCGCTCAAGCTGGTCAGGTGCTTTTTTCCGTGTTCAGGCGCACCCTTGTACTTTGCGCCGTTGGCCTCTCGATTGGAATGATTATCACGCTTGCCTCGGCACGGTTGCTATCGGCCGTGCTCTACGGAGTGAGTCCGAGAGACCCGGCAACTTACATAACAGCAATGGCTATGCTGGTTGCTGTTGCTCTGCTCGCTTGCTCGAATCCCGCGGCTCGCGCCATCCGCATCGATCCTGCACGCACGCTGCGAGAGCAGTAGCAAACGAAGTCGCGCTGCCAGCCTCATCATCTTGGGGCTCTGGGCTTCGGCCGCGCTCTTCGCACAAAAAGGGAACTACCCCGGTCTGCAGCTCAACACAGGGAAGCAGATTTACGAGGCGGCCTGCACGGCGTGTCATGGCCGGGACGGAAAAGGAACGCCGGAGTCGATCGCGGGATTCAAAAAGCCGGACTCATTCCCTGACTTCACCAGGTGCGACCAGACTACCGCCGAAATGGATGTGGACTGGAAGGCCGTGGTCGTTCATGGAGGGCCGTTTCGGGGCTTTTCGCAAATTATGCCGTCATTCGGCGAGGCGCTTCGGGACGATCAGATCGACAAAGTCATTGCTTACTTGCGAGGTTTCTGCACGAATTCCCACTGGCCGCGTGCCGAACTGAACCTTCCTCGCGCGCTGATTACCGAGAAGGCCTATCCGGAGGATGAGGTCGCCAATACGACAACGTTTAACGCGCAGGGCGCTCCAGGGGTGACGAACCAAACAGTCTACGAGCAGCGCTTCCGAGTAAAAAACGAGATCGAGGTGACGGTCCCATTCACGTTTCAGGACGAGAACCACACTTGGTACGGCGGCATTGGCGATTCCGCCATCGGGTTGAAGCGCGAAATCTTTTCGAGTCTGCGCACCGGATCCATCCTCAGCCTGGACGGCGAGGTCGGGTTTCCCACCGGCAATAAGGCGCGAGGTTTAGGAACAGGAGTTACAACTTTCGAGACGTTCGCGGCTTATGATCAGCTCCTCCCCGCGAACCTGTTTCTGGAATTTCAAGGCGGTGCCGATCTTCCGACCCACACCGACGTTGTGCCGCAGTCTCTTTTCTGGAATACGGTAGTGGGCCAGAACTTTGCTCAGAACAAAGGCCTGGGACGACTATGGTCGCCCATGATCGAATTGCTGGCGAACCGCGACCTCGCAACCGGAGCGAGAACGGACTGGGATCTGCTGCCGCAGTTCGAAGTTAGCATCAGCAAACGGCAGCATATCCGGGCTGACGTGGGCGTGCGGATTCCCGCCAACAATACAGCCGGTCGTCAAATGCAGGTATTGTTTTACGTGCTGTGGGACTGGCAGGATGGCAAGCTAACGGAGGGTTGGTAATGAGAAGCGCGGCATGGCTGGCGATGGCGCTCCTTGTGTTCCCGGCGATGGCGTCAAGTGCGCCACATCCGAAATTGGAACCGGAGTTCCAGACATCCGACCGCTGCATGGCCTGTCACAACGGGCTGACTACGCCATCGGGTAGGGACGTTTCGATCGGCTTTGAGTGGCGAGCCAGCATCATGGCCAACTCATCCCGCGATCCGTATTGGCAGGCCAGCGTACGCCGCGAAACGATCGACCATCCGGACGCAAAGCCGGCTATTGAAGATGAGTGCTCCGTCTGCCACATGCCGGTCACGCGCTATGAAGCTAAGCTGCGCGGCCAGCCCGGTCAGATCTTTTCCCATCTTCCTTTTAACCCGAAAAAGGCAGAAGGGCAGCAGGCCGAAGATGGCGTGGACTGCTCGGTTTGCCATCAGATCGGGAAAGAGAAGCTGGGAACGCCGGCAAGTTATAACGGCGAGTTCGTAATCGACTCGCCAAATTTCAAGAATCAGCATCCCGAGTATGGCCCGTTCGATATCGTCGCGGGCAATCAGCACATCATGCAAACGTCCACCGGCGGCTTCCGGCCAACCGACGAATTGCATATCCGCGAATCGAAGCTATGCGCTACGTGCCACACATTGATTACGGTCGCGCGGGGGACGGGCGGAAAGAAGATTGGCGAATTGAACGAGCAGATGCCCTACCCCGAATGGCTGCACAGCGACTACAAGGACAAGCAAACCTGCCAGGACTGTCACATGCCGAAAGTGGAGGAGCAGACGCCAATCGCGAAAGTGTTGGCTGTGCCGCGCGAAGGAATGCACCAGCACGTGTTCGTGGCCGCGGAGTTCTTTATGCAAAGAATGCTGAACCGCTATCGCGACGAATTGAGCGTCGCTGCGCTGCGGCAAGAACTGACGGCGGCGGCGGACGGAACGGTTGCCTTTCTGCGGGCAAAAGCGGCCAGCATCAGTATTGACCACCTGGAAATCGCATCCGGGCGGCTGCAGGCGGAGGTGTTTGTACAGAACCGGGGCGGGCACAAACTGCCAACTGCATTTCCTTCGCGCCGCGCATGGCTACACCTGGTTGTCCGCGATCGCAATCACCGGATCGTGTTCGAATCGGGAGCGCTGAACAAGGACGGCTCGATTCACGGCAACGATAACGATGCCGACCCCACACGCTTCGAACCGCACTATCGCGACATCGACCGCCCCGATGAAGTCCAAATTTACGAATCGATAATGGGGGATGAGCATGGCCAAGTGACTACCGGCCTGCTATCGGCGATCGGTTATCTCAAGGACAACCGGCTGTTGCCGTACGGCTTCGACAAGCAGACCGCGGATAAAGAGATTGCGGTTTATGGAAAGGCGGCCGATGACCCGAACTTCACCGGCGCGGGGGATCGCATCCGGTATTCAATCGCGCTGGGAAATGCGCAAGGTCCGTTCGATGTGGAGGTGGAGCTGTGGTATCAGCCGATCGGTTATCGCTGGGCAAACAATCTAAAACCCTATGATAATGCGGCGGAGCCCCGGCGGTTCAACACGTATTTCGATTCGATGGAATCGGCCACCGCCGTTATGTTGACTAGCGCGAAAGCCACCAAATAAACCCACAGTATCGGATCGCCTGCCGATAGCCGTTTATGCGCTTAGAGATGCATGAGTGACAATCCCTGTAAGCTGTACCAGCCAGAGAGGGCGCTGATTGTCGAGGAACACCACCAGATTGTGCGCTGAGGGATTTACCGCGGAGGGGGCAAGCAACCCTTCAATTCCACTTTCCCATGCACGCAAACCGACCTCTTGGGTGACGGAGTACCCTGCGTGGATCAACTCATCCCATTTGATCCTCGCTTTGCGAAGCAACATTCGATTCGTCAGGTCGACAACGCGATTGAGCCGAAGTCTGATGGATGCCTCCACGAAGCCATCAATCGGCGGCGCCGTGAAATACTGTGCGATCTCGCGCCTTGCGATCTCTTTCGAAAGTGAGGTATACATCGCTCCGAAGTAGCCGCGAACGTTGTAACGAGCGCCGTGCAGAAAGGAGCCCCGCATGGAAACCACACTGCCACCATAGCGGCCTACACAGATGCGGTAGACCGTTCCCGAAAACTCCTGTACAGGCGCGGAGCGGAAAAAGGCAAGCAGGTTCGGCATTAGGCGGGGATGCCCCAACTCATACGGCCAATTACTCCGAGAACGCGATCAAGGCCGCCATCCTCCGCCATCACTTCGATAGGCCGACGATTCTCCAGCACAGGGAGCGGGCACTTGAGCCAGACGATTGCATTTTCCGGAGAAAACAGCGCCGTCAACTCATGCCAGATGCGGTCGAGTTTTTCTTCTCGCTGCGCTTCAAGGGGCCGGGATGGCGTTCGTGCTCCCCGCCGCCGTTCAATCGTGCGCGGATGTACGCCCAAAATTCGCGCTATCTCGGTAATGCCGAGGGCCTCTTCAACGGACGGGACGCGTGTGTTGGGAAGGCTTGCCATCGACCTAATCATGGCAGAGCCCTGCGGCAAACGTCAAGACAGATGCCGTGTAAGCTCGATTTGTCCGGTAACGCTGTATTTCGGTCACTGAACTATACCGGAAGCGTAAACTTGAAGACCGACCCGTGCTGGCCGTCGCTTTCTACCCAGATCTCGCCTCCATGGGCGCGAATAATCTTGCGGCACATAGTTAATCCCAGTCCGGTTCCACCGATGCTCTTGCCGTGCAGCCGTTTAAATGCCTGGAAAACCTGGTCGTGAAAGCGCGGCTCGATGCCCAGACCGTTATCTTTCACGGAAACTGTGCAGAGTTCCTCACCCTCTTCGGCGGCGATGTGAATCGCTGGCGGATCGCTGCTGCGGTATCGGATCGCATTGCCGATCAGGTACTCAAATACGTTTGCCAGTTGGCCCTCGTCGGCAAACACATCAGGCAGTTTTCCTGACGTGACCTGTGCGCCGGATTCCCTCATTCGATCGGAGAGTGTCAGCATTGCGCGCTGCAGCGCCGTTCCCAGGTTGGTTGTTTCCCGGTTCGGCTCGGTGCGAATTCGTGAATAGGTGAGCAGATCGCGCACCAGGGTCCCCATCTGAGTTGCGCCGTTTACAACAAACTCGGCGAACTCGGCCGCTTGTCCGCCACCCTGGTGCTCGCGCTGAAGTAGCTGCGCATAAGCCGAAACGGTACGCAGCGGCTCCTGCAGATCGTGGCTGGCCGCATACACGAACTGCTGCAGTTCCTCAGCCGCGAGCCTGGCTGCCTGGCGGCTCTGCCTTTCTTGCTCCCGGGTCTGCTCGAGCTCTATACGTAATCGCTCAATCTCGGCATGCGCCTCAGCCAGTTCCTTTTGCGTTGCGTCCATTTCCGACTCGGCGGCCAGGCAAACTCGGATCAGGCCGCCTCGAGCAATCCCAGCCGCTCTAACAAGGCGTCCGCATCCGGATCGCGTCCCATGAAGTCCCGATACAGTTGCGCGGGATCGTCGCTATCACCGCGCTCCAGAATTCTACGCCGGTAAGCTTCGCCGGTGGTCGAGTTGAAAATTCCTTCCTGTTTGAAGCGCGTGAAGGCATCGGCGTCCAGCACCTCTGCCCACTTGTAGGAATAATATCCAGCGCCGTAGGCTACCGGGCTGGCAAACAGATGCGTAAAGCTGGCAATCATGCCGTAATCCGGCGGCAGGGCCGTGGGTGAGAAATTGGCCAGCAGATCTCTTGCATACGCCATGACGTCGCCGCTCCGATCCGGATCGTATTCGCGATGAAGTTTCAGATCCACCATTCCAAAGCCTAGCTGCCGCATTTGCGCATTGGCCGAGCGGAATGTTCGCGCCCTTCTCATCTTCTCGAACAATTCGTCCGGAATGGCTTCACCTGTCTGATAATGCCGGGCAAACAGATGGAGAGCGTCGCGCTCCATGCACCAGTTTTCCATGATCTGCGACGGCAGTTCCACCCAATCCCAGGGCACATTGGTGCCGGAGAGCGTTCGCACCGGCACGCGGCTCAAGGTGTGATGGAGCAGATGGCCGAATTCGTGAAAAATCGTCTCCACTTCGCGATGCGTCAATAGAGACGGAGTGTCGGGTAAAGGCGGGGTCAGATTCCCGCAAATCAAGCC
>DATIMA010000276.1:0-1824 GCA_035475915.1 Bryobacteraceae bacterium | reverse complement strand
TTTGGCGTGTGGCGCGAAGGGGATTCCGGGTCGCGAATTACCTTCGACCCGCTCTTCACGAAGGGCATTCATTTGCCCGCAGCCGGCGAACCGCCACTGACCATTCGGCGCGCGTATTCGCCCGTTCACAACATCGGCCACTTTCGTTTTCTGGAATGCAGCCACCGGGCTTCCGATGGAGCGCCCAGCGGTGAGGTTGCATTTTGGGATGAAATCCGGTTTCCGTTTGACCCTGCGCTCCAGGAGTTAGAGGACCTTTCGCCTGCGGCAGTAGTTGGGTTTCCCGCCGGCTCCGCCCAGCGTATCAGTGAGCTATATCAATGTGATTCCAGCGGCGCAATTACCGTAACCATCTCGAACGACTCCGCCGGATACTCCCGCACTTACCGCCTCGGCCATTGGTCGCATTCCAGCCGGCTGGTGAAGCCGGGCAGCCGGCGCAGAAAGGCCCTTAGCGCGCACACAGCTATTTAAAGCATGGCTCCGGAAATCGCTGCTCGATGAAAACCATATCCCTACTCTTTGCCTTGCTGATTGCGGCCTGCCCGCCGCTTGTTGCCTCAGAAGCAGCTTTCTTTTGGCGGACCGAGGTTTTTCGCCAGGGCAATGGCGGCGTTCATACGTATCGCATCCCCGCGCTGATCGAAACGCAGAAGGGCGTTCTCATTGCCGTGGCGGATGCTCGCCATGACAGCAATCGCGATCTGCCAGCTCGCATCTCTCTTGTAATGAGGCGCAGCGTTGATGGTGGAAAGCACTGGGAACCTGCGCGAACCATCCGGGAAGTGAATGAAGGTGGTGTGGGCGATGCATCATTATTGCTGGATCGCTCAAACGGTCGCGTCTGGTGCTTTCATAATTACGGTCCTCCGGGTATCGGATTTCAGACCGCGAAGCCGGGTGCGCGGACTGGTCCCACAACGCTCCAGTTTCAGGCAATTCACAGCGATGATGATGGCGCTACCTGGTCCGAAGCGATCGATTTTACCCCGCAGGTGAAGGACCCCTCCTGGCAGGCAATGTTCTCCACTTCGGGTACGGACATCCAAATCAGCAGTGGGCGATTTCTGGTTCCGCTTGTCATGCGGGATGCCCAGGGGATCATCCATTCTCTGAATGCTTATAGCGACGATCATGGAAAGACCTGGAACCGCGGCGAGCCAATCGGAAAAGGCACGGACGAGAGCCACAACGTTGAGTTGCAGGGTGGAATCATTCTCCAAAACATGCGCAACGGCCGAACCCGCGCCATCGCGAGCTCGCATGACGGAGGAGTCTTCTTCGGTCCCGTCTCTCACGATCCGGCTCTGATTGACCCTGGCTGCAACGCCGGAATTACTCGGTATCACAGCGCCGGTAAAGATATCCTTGTCTTCACGAATGCCGCCAGCACACGCCGTGAGAATCTGACCGTGAAACTAAGTTACGATGGCGGCCGGACCTGGCCCGTGGCGCGCGTAATTGATGCGGGACCGGCCGGCTATTCCACCGTGATTCCTCTCCACGACGGAACCATAGGTGTGCTCTATGAGCGAGGCGAAACGAACGCGGCTGAACGTATTGCATTTGCGCGTTTCAATCTCGCCTGGGTAACGGAAAGCCGGAGACAGAATGCACCCGGTCTACGCAACAGAGGCCGTGTGCCCGTTGAGCACTGTCGCGGGTTGCTCAGGCAAGCAAGCCTTCCAGCTTCGATCCCGCGACGATCATCGTCTCCTTGCGCTCTGGTCCGTTTGAAACCGAACCGATCTCCACACCGGTCTTCTCCTCCAAAAAGTTCAGATATTGCCGTGCCTGTTTGGGAAGGTCGGACATCCGGGCGAT
>DATIMA010000275.1:0-6367 GCA_035475915.1 Bryobacteraceae bacterium | reverse complement strand
CGGGCTCTGACGCACGGCCCGAGCCAGCATGAGCGCGGCGACGTTCGCGCAGGCGATGAGGAGAACTACTCCGACCACGCCCATCAAGATCAGCAAGGGCTGCCGGAACTGTTCGCGCAACGTGAACGATATCCCGGTCGCAGCCGGCGTACCCATGAGTCCAGTTCTTAGAAATGTTTTCTGTGATTCGGCGTCCCAGTCCTGAGGAAGCGACGCGGCAAACACTTGAGGCGCGATTACTGCCAGCCGGGCGTTCATCTGTTGGCGCGAAATATCCGGCTTGATCCTCCCGATAATCGTGAGCCACCATGATGAGCGGTCGTCCAGGCGTGAATTCGTTGTGCCGTCGAAGAGAGCCGTCGCGCAGATGGGAGACGCCACGTCGAACTTTACGCCGACATCCAGACCGTGGAATCCAGCGGGCGTGACACCGACTATCTCAAAGGGATGCGAGTCGAGTGAAATTGTACTGCCTATAGCATTCGCCGCGCCCGCGTAATGCTCCTGCCAGAAGTCATAGCTCAGCACGGCAATACTTGGGCAGCCGCGGCGATCGTCATCAGGTGTGATCAGGCGGCCGAGTGCGGGCGGAACTTCGAGCGTGCCGAAGTAATCGCCGCTGACCCATAGGCCTTGCGCGTGTTCGACCGCTCCGCCACGCGGAAGATTGAAATCCGTCATCCCCCATGCAGCCATCGCTGAGAACACGTCCTGCCGCTGCCGTAGATTTTGCCAGAGCGTGTTAGTGAACGCGCCGGTAAGCCTGTCCGGCTCACCGGTTCCGGACCTGCGCACTTGGTACAACTGCTCGGCGTGTTGCACTGGGACGAGGCGCAGCAGAATTGCATCCAGGAGTGTGAATATCGCGGTGTTTGCGCCGATGCCGAGCGCGAGTGTGATGACGGCCGCTGCGGCAAAGCCGGGGCTGCGGCGAAACTGGCGCAGACCGTAACGGGTATCCTGCAGAAGATTCTCGACGTAGTTCACTCGGCGCATGTCGCGACACTCCTCTTTGATTTGCTCCAAGCCCCCAAGTTCACGGAGGGCGGCGTAATGAGCTTCTTCCGCGTTCAGCCCATTTGCGAGCTTCTCCTCAACTAGCTTTCCCAAGTGGAAGCGAAGTTCGTCACTCAATTCGTCCTCAACGCGATGCCTATGCAAGAGTGACCGGAACCGAAGTTGCAGCTTGTAGGTCCAGCGGGTCATGGGTGTTTCACCTCACGACATTTCGAGGACCAAACCAATGGCGCTCGAAAGCCTCTTCCAGTTGGCCTCTTCCTGCTCTAGATACTTGCGCCCGGACGCCGTGAGTGAATAGTATTTGGCGCGGCGGTTGTTGTCAGACTCGCCCCACTTGGCCTTGATCCATCCGCTTTGTTCCAGGCGGTGGAGAGCCGGATACAGCGCTCCTTGATTCACCTGCAACACTTCCGCCGACACCTGCCGGATGCGCGCAGCAATCCCCCATCCGTGCATCGGTTCAACAGCAATAGTTTTGAGAATCAGCAGGTCCAAGGTGCCCTGGACTAAATCAGTTGGTTTGCCTATGGCGGACTCCTCTCAACTATTGACAACACAATATAGCTCGGCTCTTGTCAGTAGTCAAGGGGAGGCTTCCAGTACCCGATGCAGTTTTCGGCGCTTTTCAGCTAACCCTGCGCCCACATCCCCGCTCCAGCGAGTTGTGAACAATTTGTAAAAGCGAATGGCCTTGGAGCGTTACGCTGCTGAGTCTTCTACGAGACCAGCGGCAGCTCGCTGGTCGATCCGCTGCTGGCAGCCTACGCAATAGGATGCCCAGGGCAGCGCCTTTAAGCGTTTCTCGGGAATTGGTTCATCGCAACGCAGGCACACTCCGAAGGTCTCGTCATCAAAGCGGGCAAGCGCCGCTTCCACACTCCGCAGCAGGCGCGCCTCCCGATCCAAATTGCGAATGGCAACTTCCCGGTTCAACTGCTGTTGCAGCCTGTCGAACTCGTCCGCTGCGTGCTGAATAAGAATTTCATCGCGGTCCGAACTGCCCGCCGACAGTTCTCTACGCTTGCCCTCCAGCACGCGCTTAAAATCACTCGTCTCTGTTTTGAACATCGGTTTATGGTTCCTTAGCGCGAGAGATTCCGCGGCGCTAGCCGAAGTTTCGTGCCGGTACCGGGAATTACCAAAAGTTCACAAACCGTTCGCGTACGCGATCCGCTTCAGTCCGGAATCGCCAAGCACGCGCTGGAAACGGGAATGCGAGCGAATTGGGTCGAAGCGCGGTTCAACTTTCAGCCAGACCAACCACACGTCGCGTTCTTCGCACGCCCTCTCGATCCAATGGAGCGCGGCATCGGCGGCATTGAGCCCCACGTAGAGAATGCTTTTCCAATAAGAAGAAACGTAGCGGTATCGGGATAAGTCTTCAAGCGCCTGCGTTGCTTCGACGGCCTCCTGCTGCCTTCCGGCTTTTCCATAAGCATGGCCCAGGGCAGCAATAGCTGCGGGATTTTGGCCGGAACAAACCCGGGCGTTGTGAAGCTCGGTGATTGCCTCTTCAGACATTTGTAACTGCTCATACGCCAGTCCGAGCGTATTCTGGGCGGGCGCAAACGTGGGTTCCAAGACAAGCGTCTTCCAGGACTGTTGCACCGCCGCCTCAAAATCTCTGGCGAGGTAATGGCTCCATGCCAGTTCCACGCTGATGGCGAGCGAGAGAGGATCTAACTGCAAAGCGCGCTGAGCCTCGCGCATAGCGTGCTCATGCCTTCCCATGGCCGAGAGAAGGGCGGCATATCCGTGGTGTCCACCGGCGTAGCGGGGGTTCAATTCCAGTGCTTTCAAATACCCCGCTTCTGCCGCTTCATAATCCCAAGCGAGCAGCTTCTTCACGCCCGCGAGCGATCCGTGAACTTCCGCCAGGCCATCATTAATCCCGAGCGCTCTCGCGGCCAATTCCTCGGCCCGGCGGCGGGCCTCAGCGGATGGTGTCATGCCCAGCAGCGCGAAAAGTGTATAGACGTCCGCGAGGCCGGCGTATGCAAGAGCATAACGCGGATCCTGTGAAATGGCCGATTCGAAGCAGGCTACGCTTTTACGCAGGTCGGCCTCATTCATCCGGTTCAGGAAGAATCGCCCCCTCACGTAATCCTGGTAAGCCTCGAAACTCGAGGTGTGATGCTTTGGCCACTGCTGCTCGCCATCCCCGGCTGGAGCGCGGACCGCTTGCGCCTGTGGCGTGTCCCAAATCTCTTCGACAGGCGCAATGAAGCGATAACCAAGACCCGGCCTTGTCTCGATAAACCGTGAATGCCGGGTAGAATCGCCCAACGCCTGCCGCAGAGTGTTGACCGCGGTATTGAGCCCGTGATCGAAGCTCACATGCAGATTGGGCCAGAGATATTTCGCCAATTCCGCGCGCGTTACGAGCGAGCCGCGCTTCTGAAGCAGCAATTCGAGTATCTGAAATGGCTTGTGTTGAAGCCTCAGCCTGATTCCACGGTTGCGAAGTTCGCGTTCGCGCAGGTCGATTTCAAATGTCCCGAAGCGGAACTTCCGCGGGCCGGAACCCGCGCTATGGAGTGGATTGCCGTCGAATGTGCTCATGACGCGCCGGACACAACAGCAGTGTTGCAGGCGCCATTCCTGATCTGCCGGCCTAAGTCCTTCGTTGAGAGAAGCTTCCTTCTTGAGAATTTCCTAATCCGCATCTGAGGGTCGAACTCTCCAAATTTTCGTCTGCATGTTTGTACGGATACCAAATCAGGAAGGTTCCCCGTATCAGAGATGAAGGAGTATCCACCATGAAAATTAATCCAAAGCGCGCCTTAACGGTTGTTGGGTTCGCCGCAGCCTTCAGCATGCTTGCCCTGCCGCTGAGCGCGCAACAAGCAAAGTTCAACCTGCCCGTAGAGGTCCATTGGGGTAAGGCGATCCTCCCACCCGGCCAGTACCGGCTTAGCATTCCAAGCGCGACCACATCTCCCGTCGGCGTAATGTACATTTACGGGGAGGGGGGCGCGAAGATGGCTCTGCCGGTCATGACGGACATTCGACCGGAATCGAAGCACAGCTATCTCCGGTTACTCGACATCGATGGGACATATGTGGTGCGCGAGTTCAGCTCCGGAGCGACCGGCAAGTCCTATCTGTTCGGCATCCCAAAGACTCTGCGGCTGCGCATGACCCCGGCTCAGGAGCGCGATGTCGCCACTCTGGTAGATGTTTCCGGCCAGTGAAACTTAGCTAGGCCGGGCACAAAGGAATATACCGGCGTGCCCGGTCATGGGTTCTTTGCGAGCTCCCGGCTTAACGGCTGGCCGGTTAGTAAAGAGCGTCGTATCACCAGGCGCTCCTTAGCTTTTCCTATCCATAGTTCCAGCGGCAAATTGAAGAATGCGTGCCGCAAACGCCAGTGCAAGGGCTTGCGGATAACTTGCAGCGCGGATCGAAGCATCGGCGAGCGCGATTTCCGGCGGGTCCGGCCGAGTTGATTATCAAGCAAGAAGTAGCGAATACTCCGCTGGAGCCGTGCAAAAGACTTGCCGCGAAGCCAAGGCAGGTTATTGCAACCAAGGTCTACACTGGCCCAACCGGCCAATGAATCCGGTTCCCGCATGCCCAAATCGCGGAGTTGCGGCCAGATCGGTATTCCCGGATATGGAGTGAAGAGATTTGGCGAAAAGCTCACGTTATCGAAACGATCGGCTATTTCGCCCATCACTCGGAACGTTTCGGCGCGATGGCGCTCTTCTTCACCCGGATACCCGAAAATGAGGTTGAGTGTGACCCGAATGCCCGCTTGCGAGCACTTCGCGGCGGCTTCATAGATATCCGGAATGCTCTGGTGGCGTTTATTCATGTGCCGGAGCACTTCCGGCGAAGCCGATTCGGTTCCGAAGCCGATATGGCTCACGCCGCTTGAGGCGAGCAATCTTACTTCCTCATCCGACATCTTGCAAAGCAGGTCAGTGGAGGCCTGAAATGTCCAGTGGAAGTGAGCTCCGGAATCCCGAATGGCTCTGGCAATAGCGACCGCGCGCCGCACATCGACAAGAAAATTCGAATCGAGCAGCGCTACTTCCGTGAGGCGATATTGCTTCACCATGGCGGCCAGTTCTTGGGCGACCTCGCCGGCTGCGTACGCGTTGAAATGACGATTGTAGAACACCATATCCGTGCAGTAATTGCACGCATAAGGACAGCCGATGCTGGTTGCGTAGGGGAGCTTTCGTTCACCGCTGGCCTGCTCATATGCTTCAAAATCGATGAGGTCGTAAGCTGGTCGCGGCAATGCGGAAAGCCTGATGGTGGGCCGGTCCGGATTTTGAACGATGCTTCCTGCGCGCTTAAACCAGCACCCGGCAACCAGATCTAACGGCTGACCAGCTTCCAGCCGTTGCAGAACCTCGAGCAGCGTCGCTTCCCCTTGGTGGCGAACAACCACGTCGATGTAGTCTTCCTTCAGGGTCTGCTCGGTCAGTAAACTAGGGTGCCATCCGCCAAAGATGATGAAGCAATCGGGGCGCGCGCGCTTCACTGTCCGGCAGATCTCAATGGCATCTAGAATCATGGGTCCGGTGAGCAGAGATACTCCGAAGCAAAGGCAGTCCTCGACTTCGCGCTCTACGGTGCTCCGGTAATCGCGGTCCAGCGCGCCGTCGATAATGCACGGCTCGTAGCCGGCGGTGCGGAGCGAACCTGCCAGGCTGAGGAGTCCGAGCGGTGGTCCCAGAATTTTTCCCGCATAGGGTGGGAGAAAAAGGACAACTTTGTGCGATTTGGACATTGAGGGCCGGCGGACTTCTGCCGCTACTATACGAACGCGCAACCCGGGTAGCAATGGACAAGCTGTAAAAGTTTTGTCAATGCCTAGCAGCCTGTGGCAGAAGTTTCGCAAGCAAGCAAATACAGGCGGAAGCGCCTGCCCCACCACAGCATAAACAGCTTGCACACCATGGGGGACAGGAATTCAGCCTGTCAGGACTTCTTCTGCCACGGGCTGCTAGGCGTATGTTGTTTGGTAGTGGATGCCGTCGATCCTAGAGGCTATTGGCTCACCCGGCTCTTGTTGGAACGCAGCATCGGCGTCATTTGCCTGATTGCATTCCTGGTGGCGCTGAACCAGTTCAAACCGCTGCTGGGCGAGCGCGGCCTGCTGCCGGTCCCCATCTTCGTTAAGGAAGTTCCGTTTCGCGCCTCACCCAGTCTCTTTTATCTTTTTCCCAGCGATGTCGCATTCACAACCGCATCCTGGATCGGAATCGTGCTGTCCTGCCTGGTGATAACCGGTGTCGCGACGCGCTACACCTGGCTCTCCATTTGCGTTTGGGTCGCAATCTATCTCATCTATCTTTCGTTCGTTAATGTCGGACAGACGTTCTACGGATTC
>DATIMA010000274.1:0-3096 GCA_035475915.1 Bryobacteraceae bacterium | reverse complement strand
CCTGGAGGGTGCCGTCCACGCGAAGATTTTGGCCTACCGTTAACTGCAAGCCAGTATGGAGCTGCCTCTGAAACCCGGTAAGCTCAAAAGTCATTTCATACTGACCGGGAGGCAGATACAGTAGAGAATAGAAGCCTTCGGCATCTGTTTTTGTGGTTCGAACGGCCTCTTGTTCCACCATTTTGGCAGTTACGGTCGCATTCGGAACAATGGCGCCGCTCGAATCTTTGACATAACCGGATATATTTCCTGTGGCCACCTGTGCGACAGCGCCGACTGCCATACCAACCAGCAGGAGCACAGCACGTGTTAGCGGAGGAATCCAATTTTCACGCCGGCTTGATAAAGAAGATATCGACTCCATTGAGTTTGGCTCCTTGAGAGAAATGAAATCAACTGGCTTCCGCGACTACGCTGGGTGTCGGCCATGCTATCGGACCTGAGGACGGCTGTCAAGCGGCATGACAGCGTCTGTCGCTAGTATGTGATTTGTCCGGTTCAAATAATACGTGAAATGTCCGCAACGACGCGCGGCAAGTAAAGCTGGGTGGTGGACGAACACCAGCAGTACTCAGCCGCGGAGATGGAGCGGATGATGAAGATACAAGAAGTGCTGCTGAGGGCGATGGCCAAGAAGATCACGTGGTGGCAGGCGGCCGAGATCATTGGGGTAACTGACCGGACGATGCGGCGGTGGCGGGAGCGAATCGAAGAGCAGGGGTACTCCGGATTGTCAGACGGACGCAAAGGAAAGCCGAGTCCGAGACGGGTGCCGCTGGCGACCGCCGAGCGGGTGCTAGGGCTGTATCAGGAGGTGTACTACGACCTGAACATGCAGCACTTCCACGAGAAACTACGCGAGGAGCATGGCATCGAGCTCAGCTATGGGTGGGTACAAAAAGCGTTGCAAGGGGCGGGGCTGGTGAAGAAGCGGCACAAACGCGGCACGCACCGGCGCAGACGGCCACGGCGGCCATTGCCTGGCATGTTGCTGCATATTGACGGGAGCAAACATCGCTGGCTGAATGACGGCCGCTGGTATGACCTGATTGTGATTTTGGACGATGCCAACAGCGAAATTTATTATGCGCAATTGGTGGAAGAGGAATCCACGCGGACGGTGATGACCGCTTTGCGCCAGGTAATCGAGAAACAAGGATTGTTCTGTGCTCTGTACAGCGATCGTGGCAGTCATTTTTTCGTAACGCCAAAAGCCGGTGAAAGGGTGGATAAACAGCGCTTGACGCAAGTGGGCCGGGCGATGAAAGAGTTGGGAGTGGAAATGATCGCGGCCTACTCGCCGCAAGCGCGGGGGCGCTCGGAACGAAATTTCGGAACCTGGCAAGGGCGTTTGCCGCAGGAACTCCGGCTGGCAAAGATCAGCGCGGTAGAGGATGCGAACCGATTCTTGCGGGACCGTTATATCGCCGAGTTCAATGCGAAGTTTACGGTTGTGGCGCAGGAGAAAGGAACGGCCTTTTGCCGTTGCAGCCGGACTGATTTGGAGTGGGTATTCACGATCCAGACCGAACGTGTAGTGGCGAAAGATAACACCGTCGCCATCGCCGCGCGGTCCTGGCAACTGGACAAGACCCGATTCCGGCACACGTTGGCTGGCAGCACCGTAACCATTCACGAGCACCTGGATGGTTCCGTGTCAGTGCGCTACGGACCACACGTGGTGGGCCGCTTCAATAGCGATGGCAGCACGCGAAAAACGGCAAATACCAAGCGCGGTGGAAAAGGCGGGAGCCTGGAAGCCGGCGAGATCCAACGGCAGGTTTCCTCCGTCTCCCACACTCCCTTGGAAATCTCGCAAACGCCGCGAGATTCCCACTTTCCCACCGCACCGGCTGCTGTTGCTGGCGGTAAACGAAAAACAAGGGCGGCTCGCGCCGCCTAAACCAAAAACCGGACATCTTGACGTATTACCGACAACCTTCCGTTAACGCGGTATCAGAGGCCCTATCCGCCGAGCCCCGGATCTGGTTCCTAAATTCTTCCGGACTACCCACGGTTAATAAAAGCTGAAGCTAGGTCTGTGCGGATTGCGACGCGGCGGGAACAACCCGGATACAACGCTGGACGGGTCCTCGGTGTCCGATAGCCGGACTTTACAGCGAGGGCACGATGCACGGCGGAGTGTTGTTGCGATCTCGCGGACGCGGCAATGGGCATGGCCTTTGCTTCTACCCTTGCGCCAAGCGAGTCGTTTACGACCGTGTCGCTGAGCATAAACTTCTTTCGGCCTGTCTGGCAAGCACGACTCCGTGCGGAGGCCCATGTAGTGAGCCGAGGGAAGAACGTGGGTTATGTCGAATGCGAGGTGACCGACCAGGATGGCAAACAGGTCGCTAAAGCGAACTCTACCTGTTTCGTTCTACGAGGCGAGCAAGCAAAACAGCGCTGACCGGGAGCGCGGACTCTCCCGACATCCTTTTCTGGCACTTGTCGGAATTCAGTCTTACTCCCAACTGTGAAGAATGTCCGATTCGGACAACACGCATAACTGTTGATGATTCCATCATGTGTTCTGAGATACACTCTCCCAAATAAGGGGGCGCCTTCTTCGAAAACATGAGCGGAAGTGGAGATGACAATCTGGATTCCCGGTGGGCGCAAGACCCACAGGCGGTTTTACAGCGACAAAACGAACGCCTGCAATTGCTCCTGAACCTGACGACCCGCATCACCTCGACTCTCGACCTGCGCGAAGTGCTGCGCGCGATTTCTGCCAACTTTCGCGAGGTTATGCGCTGCGACGGAGCCGGGATCTGGTTGCCTGGCGAAGAAGTGGGTACGTTCAAGCTATATGCGTTCGATGCGCCCGGCAGTAAGGGCTTCGCCAAGGAGGAGGCGATCATCACTCGGCCCAAGGACGATCCCGCCAGACGAGCCTTCGAGACGATGAAGCCGATGGTCGCGACGGTTGACGAGATCGGTTGGCCCGGCGGGGGCGAGGGGTACAGACTCGCAGCGGCGGAAGGCGTGAAGAGCGCTTGTTTTATCCCCCTGGTAAGTCGCGGCCGGGCGTTGGGTGACCTGATGATTGTGCGAAAGACAGAGGAAACCTTCACAGCCGAAGACATTGATTTC
>DATIMA010000273.1:0-41235 GCA_035475915.1 Bryobacteraceae bacterium | reverse complement strand
CACGCGCACCAGCGAGGTGTCGCTGCGATTGTAGCGGATGGCATCTTCCACGGTGTAGATCTTGGCCGAGTACTCGCTCGCGATCACGCGATTACGGGCCTGGTACCAATACAGGACGACGCTCTGATTCTGACCGCGCGCCACCACATAGCGATTCACTTTGATCGGCGATGGCTCGCCCTGAACTGGTATCTGGATTGTTCCCGATTGCGTCTGCGCCCATCCGTTGCCTGGCAGGCAATTTTTGGGAGAATGCGGAGTCTTGCCGGTCTGCTGAGTTTCGAAAAAGGCCACGAAGAGCGTCGCCACCTGCCCGGTCGCCCGGTTTTCGTACACCCGCGACAGAATATCGTCGGCCTTCAGGATCTCCAGCGTATCCGGGTCGAGCTGGCTCTCTTCCACCATGGACCAATTGCTGTTCGGGATCGAAAATTGGGCCAGCGGACGATGCGCCGGAAGCTTCTCGGCGCGCGAAAAGCCGTAAAAGACGGCAATCTGCGCCAGTAGAACGATGCTTAAGACTCGGGCGCTTTTCGAACTGAACTTGTTCATGCTGAAGCCTTCTTCGCTTTCCTGGCCGCGTAGCTGATGATCTTGTGCGTGATGATCAGCGCGGCCAGCGCCACCACGAAGACGATGTAGCCCTCAGTTTCATGGTAGATCCCGGTAGCCAATTGCGTATCAATTTGGGAAAGCAGTCCTGTAACAGCTACCCGAATTCCGTTTGCGCCTATCGCAATCGGCACGGTTGCAATCAGCAGCGCCCAGCGCATCCAGATGCGCCGGTCGGCCCAATAGGCGTAGACCAACGATAAAAATCCCAGCGACAGCAGTGAGCGGATTCCACTGCAGGCTTCCGCAATATCCAGAGTCTGGCTGGGGAGTTGAAGGGTATTGCCTGCCCGCAAGACCGGAATGCCCATGCCGGTGATCAGGAGTTCGCCCAGTTGACTCGCCAGCATCTGCAGTTTCAGCGTCAATTGCGCGTAGATGATGGCCGGAATGGGAATCATAAACAGCAGCAGAACCAGCGGGAAAGCCAGCGCCCTTACCCACCGTGTACCGCCCAGATAAAGAATCACCCCGACCAGGGCGATAATGAACGCTAATCGAGCAGTGAATATCTCCGCTCCCAGTGTCGCCACCAAGGCCTCGCATGCTGCGAAGATCACCAGAAACAGCCCCCAGCCGTTCGGTTTACGGGGAATGGCGAGCAGTGCGTCCCGGCGCTGCCACGCAATGAACCCGGCCACAATCGGCACGAAGAAACCGTGCCCCATGTTTTCGTCCGTGGCCCATTGCACGGCCATTCGATAGAGGATAGGAGCGTAACAGATGATTAGGAGCGCGCCGAACCACGCGACGGGCTGCCAGGCGATTTTGGCCTTCTCCGGAACCTGCGTCGGAGGAGCTGCGGGCACACTTGCCATGAGGGACCGAAGTCACTTCTAGTAAATCACAAAGCCACTGGCGCAACCAGCATCCGGAGGGGTCGGATTTGTCCGCAAACCTGCCTGGCCAGGCTTTTCCGCTTCATGCCACACTCGCAGGTATGGAGAGTCCGTCGGTTTCTGATCTTGCCGCCCGCCGTGCCGATTTCCGCCGCTTGCACCAGAGCGGCTGCTTTGTCATCCCGAATCCCTGGGACATCGGTACAGCTCGCTATCTCCGCCATCTCGGGTTTCGGGCACTCGCAACCACCAGCGCGGGGTTCGCCTTTTCGTATGGGCTACCGGATGACGGGTCCGCCATACCCCGCCATTTGGTACTAAGCCATATCGCGGAGATCGTCCGCGCCACAGATTTGCCGGTCAACGCCGATTTCCAGTCAGGTTACGCAGACGAGCCCGAGAATGTTGCAGCAAACGTGACCTTATGCCTTCAAACCGGTGTCGCAGGTCTTTCGATCGAGGATTCAACCGGTGATCGCCGCAAACCGCTGTTTGACTTGCCCGCTGCGCTCGAGCGAATCAAGGCCGCGCGAAAAGCCGTCGACGATTCGAACACGGGAGTCCTGCTCGTCGCCCGCGCCGAATGTTACCTGGTGGGTCATGCCGATCCTTTGCGGGAATCCATCCGCCGCCTCCAGGCCTATGCCGAAGCGGGAGCCGACGTGCTCTACGCGCCCGGCCCGCAGCAACCCCGCGACATCCAAGAGATCGTCAAAGCCGCCGGCTCCAAGCCTGTAAATGTGCTGATGGGCGCGAACACCGGGATGACCGTCCCTCAGCTTGCGGATTTGGGCGTCCGGCGGATCAGTGTCGGATCATCCCTTGCCCGTGCTGCCTGGACAGCCTTTGCCCGCGCCGCAAAGCTGATTGCCAAAGAAGGCAGTTTTGCCGGATTCGATAGCCTGATTCCCTTCGCGGAACTAAACGGATTCTTTCAAGACGAGGCGAAAGAGCAGCAGTGAATATGCACGACCTGCGCCTGCTTCCGCTGATTTCGAGCGGCACCGAGATCGTGCACGCCCTGGGACTCGGCCACTTCCAGGTCGGAAGATCGCACGAATGCGATTACCCGCTTCGTGTTGCGAACCTTCCGGTCTGTACCCGCCCGGCCATTTCGGTATCCGGATCGAGCCTGGAGATCGACCGGCTGGTAAAGGAGCGCGTTGCGTCCGCGCTCAGCGTCTATGAAGTAGATTCCGATCTGATTCGCAGCTTGCGGCCAACCCATATCATCACGCAAACCCAATGCAAGGTTTGTGCGGTCAGTCTGGATGACGTCGAGCGTGCGATGCAGGACCAGATCGGGATTGTGGCCCGCATTGTTTCACTGGAACCGTATGCCCTGTCCGATTTATGGCACGATATTCAGCGCGTGGCCGAGGCCTGTGGATGCCCCGTGCGCGGTGAAGAGTTGGCCTGCTCGCTTCAATCGAGGATGCGCGAACTATCCGAACGATCGTCGCGCGTGGAAAGCCGTTCCGCTGTTGCGGCTGTGGAATGGCTTGAGCCCTTAATGGCCGGAGGCAACTGGGTTCCCGAGCTGATCGAAATGGCAGGTGGGAGAAACCTGTTCGGCGAGCCAGGCCGTCACTCGCCCTGGATGCAATGGCAGGATCTGCTGGATGCTGATCCAGATGTAATTGTGGCCCTGCCTTGCGGGTTCGACCTCCAACGGACCCGCTCTGAAATGCACTGGTTGACCGGTCGCGAAGAGTGGAACCGCTTGAAAGCTGTTCGGACCGGAAGCGTATTTCTCTGCGATGGCAATCAGTTTATGAACCGCCCGGGGCCGCGTCTGGTGGAATCACTTCAGGCGTTTGCGGAGATGCTCCACCCGGAAGTTTTCGCTTCGAAGCTGGAAGGCATCGCCTGGCAGCGGTTATAACCACCTGTAAACGCTACGGCTTGATGCGCACCAGTTCCGCCTGAAGGCGTGCCAAAGCGATGGCCGGCGGAACCTGTCTAGTCAAAGCGGAATGCACGGCCGATGAATAGGCAGCCGAGACCTGGTCGTACGCTCTGCCCGACACTGCGGAGGGCCGCGCGACCAGCCCGTCCAGCATTTGGCGGCCTAGGAGAGAACCGTGAAAGGGCGTCTGCTGCATCAGATCGGCACGCCTTTGTAGCGAAATGCGGGTCGGAGAAGCGCCGCCCTCCATGACCCGCCGGATCTGCGCAGGCTCGCTGACAAGCTCGCGAAGAGCGGCAATCGCTTCATCCCGGTGTTCGGAGTACTTCGAAACTGCAATCGCGATTCCCCCCAGAGTGCTGCTATGGCCTCCTGGACCTGCCGGAAGCAGGGCAGCGGCGGTGTGCTCGCGAATCAGCGGAGCCTCGGCGCGCAAGCATCCGTAGCTCGAAGTCCACCCGCGCAGAAAGGCGGCATGCCCGGCTCGATATACATTCAAGGCATCGTCTTCGGTATAAGCAGTGATACCCGGCGGCGAGATCGTCCCGATCCAGGAAACTGCGCGAGCCAGCGCCCGAACCGCCTTGGGATTGCAAACCGTTACCGTCCCTCCAGGCTCAATCACACGACCCCCGCCCTCGCTTGCTTGCCATTCCAATGCATTGCAAGTAAGTGCTTCGGTGGCACCGCCCTGCCAAACATAACTCCAGAAGTGCGGGTCGGAGCGCCGTTCTCCCCGCTGAATGGTCCGTGCCATTTTTTCCAACTGATCCCAGGTTTGGGGCGCAGTTTTGAACCCGTATTTGCGAAGCAGATCGGAACGGTAGTACAGAACGCCGCTATCCAGGAATATTGGAATTGCAATCAGCCGGCCTCGAACCGCATAGCTGCGCAGCAGCTCCGGGGGGAAGTCGCGGAGCTGGTCCCGGAAGTATGGAGTCAGATCCACCAGATCGTCAGCGATCATGCCCGGCCATATCACGTCGACTTCGCACAGATCCGGTTGCGGAGAGCGCTCCTTAAAGAGCTTTTTATACAGGGCAAGCCGCTGATCGTCCGATTCAAACGCAGGAATATACCGGGCCTGCAGATTGTGCCGGCTGGCGGCGAACCGGTTGAGCGTGTCTCTCTCGAATGCGTCATCCGCCCCATCAACCAGCGACATCATCGTCAGGATTTTGGGATCGTCTGGGGTCGCTGCGCCCCGACCGGCAAGATAAGATCGGCACCCGGCGAGCAAGAGCAATCCACTCAGACCAAATAGAACCGCACTCCGCCGGAATCTGCCGGGCATCACCTTTCTCATCGGCCGAATCTGTTTCGTGCATCAGATGAAAAAAGATCGACGAATGCTGGTCCAACTCCGGGAATCTTCTCGATAGCATCCCACTACTGCACACTCTTTAGTCCGCCGATAAGAAGGTGAACCGGAATCCCAAATGGTGCCCGCTTGCCGCAACCGCTGGTTTCTCAGGATGCCCAGCCAGCTTCTTGAGAGCTGGTGGAGGGTGGCGTCCCAGCGCCTGCGCGGCGTGAAGATCGGAATCCGCCTCGCATTCTGTTTCACCGCGATTACCGTCTTGATGTCCACCGGGACCGCGCTTGCTCTCTGGCAATTCAACGTTTACGGCGGGTATGTAGAGCAACTGGACGAAATTGATCGCGGCGTTGTGATGGTATTAGGCGTCAATAACACCGTTCTGGCGTTTAAAGAAACTTTGCAGGATGCCTCGGCCGCACACGACCCGAAACGACTGGAGCGGGCCATTCGTCCGTTCGGGAGCCTGCTCGTCCATAGGCTGGACGACGTCTGCGCGGCGCTGCGATCCAACCAGGGCAGCACCCACCGGCATGGCCTCTCGCTGGCGATGATGTCCTACTTCCGCGTGGTCATTCCATCGGAAATCAATAGTGCGCTTGAGATGGCCAGGGCCGGGGATTGGGAGGCCATTCACCTGCGGATCAGTCATCAGATCGCTGAACTTAGCAGCGTAGTTACGGAACTGGCGCAGGATGTCAGCACCGATTCGGCGAAGCAGCGCGAAAATGCTCTCGAAAAGATGCAGGAGGCCAAGCGGATTGCGGTTGGTGTTTTGTTTCTCTTTGGGCTCTCGACCTTCATTCTGGCCGCGGGTTTGGGGTATTCGGTCACTCAAAGCATTGCGCAACCTCTGAAGCGCCTGGAAGCAAGCGCTCGGGCGCTGGCGGCCGGCGACTTGTCGCACCGCGTAAAGGTGGCGGGAGCGCTGAACTCACCGTGCTTGCGCAAGCGCACAATCACGCCGCATCACAGGTGCAGCACCTGTATGAGGTTCTGCGCCGCAACAATGACGACCTGGAGCGCCGCGTGGCGGAACGAACCGCGGAATTAGAAGCCGCAAAGCACATTGCCGAAGCCGCGAACAGGTCGAAAAGCGAATTTCTGGCCAACATGAGCCATGAGATCCGTACTCCCATGAACGGCATCATTGGCATGTCGGAGCTTGCGCTCGATACCGAACTCACGTCGGAGCAGCGCGACTATCTGACCTGCGTAAAGATCTCGGCGGACTCATTGTTGAGCGTCATCAACGACATTCTCGATTTCTCGAAGATCGAAGCGGACAAGCTGCTGATCGATCCCGTCGATTGCGAGTTGAGAAGCGCGCTTGAAAGCGTGATGAAGACCTTCGCGCCCTCCGCGCAGTCAAAGGGAGTCGAGTTGCTGCTCCGTTGTTGCTCCCAGGCTCCTCACCGGATCGTCGTCGATATCGATCGCATTCGCCAGGTACTCAATAATCTGATCGGCAACGCCATCAAATTTACGGCCACGGGGGAAGTGGAATTGTCCGTGGATGCCGCGCCCATCGCCGCCGGCTCGCTAGAGCTCAGATTCTCGGTCCGCGATACCGGCATCGGCATTCCGCAAGAAAAGCAGGCGGGCATTTTCGACCCGTTTGTTCAGGCGGACGGCTCCATTACCAGACGATATGGCGGCACCGGCCTGGGATTAACCATCTGTTCGCGGCTCGTGAAACTGATGGGCGGCACGCTTTCACTTCACAGCCAGCCCGGGCAGGGAAGCACGTTCTCCTTTACCGTGCCTTGCGAAATCGCAGCCAGTCCTGCAGATTCTCAGCCCAACGTGTCCCTTCCACTCGCCGAGCCGCCGGTGTTAAGCGCGGCGTAAGCGGCCTGTTCACCGCTGCGCGTTCGAAGATATTCCTCGCAGGCTTTTCTCAATCGCTTCGGCGATCAATTTTCCGTGAAAGCGTCCGTTTTCAATGAAGATCTCGTTGGTGTGCGTTCCTGCCACAATCACCCCCGCGAGATACACCCCGCAGCGCTGGCTTTCAAGCGTTCCCGGATCTGTGATCGGCTTTGAGGTTGCCGCGTCCAGGTGAATCCCATGCTCTGCCATGAATTCGAAATCAGGCCGGTAGCCGGTCATCGCAAAGACGAAATCGTTCTTGACCGTGACTTCGCCTTCCGGCGTCTCCAGCACCACCTCATGCGGGCGAATTTCCTTGACGCTCGTGTGAAAATACGCTTTCACTTCGCCATTCTTGATCCGATTTTCAATGTTCGGCTTGATCCAGTATTTGACGTTCTTTGAAATGCCCGCCCCGCGGTGGACCATGGTCACGCGCGCTCCCGTCCAGAACAGTTCCAGCGCCCCGATGCAGGCCGAGTTCTTCGCGCCCACCACCAGCACGTCCTGGTTGTAATATGGATGCGCTTCGCGGTAGTAGTGGATGACCTTCGGCAGATCCTCGCCTGGCACATTCAGCGTATTCGGAATGTCGTAATAGCCAGTCGACAGGATGATCTTTTTTGCGCCATAGCAGAGCTGCTCGCCCGTGCTCTTCTCTGTACGCACCATAAACTTGCCATCGCCGCCGCTGAAGCCCAGAACACGCTCATATTGGTGCACGTTGAGCTTGTAATGGTCGGCTACGCGCCGGTAATACTTCAGCGCTTCCGTGCGTCCGGGCTTCTCGTTAAGCGACGTCATGGGAATATCGCCGATCTCCAACAGTTCCGGAGTCGTGAAAAAAACCAGGTTAATAGGGTAGTGGTAAATCGAATTCACCACGCACCCTTTGTCAAACAAAACCGGCGAAAATCCGCGCTTCTGTACTTCAATGCCGCAGGCGAGCCCGGTGGGGCCCGCGCCTACAATCGCAATATCAAATTGCTCCACTGGCTCCCTCTGAACCGCGCCTGTTACAGCAGCGCTCCAACCTTTTCATATACATTTGCAAGTGCGCCCGCCAACGCGCCCGCATCTTTTCCAGCGCCTTCCGCCATATCCGGCCGGCCGCCGCCTTTACCGCCGACGGCTTTGGCCACCTCGCCAACCAGTTTCCCGGCCTGTACTTTGCCAGTGAGATCTTTGCTCACCGCCGAAACTATCGAGATATTCGAATCGTTCACCGAAGCGATCACGATCACCGCGCTGCCCCACTTGTTGCGCAGCGAATCGGCAATGGTGCGCAGTTGTTTCGAATCCAGCCCTTCCACTTTCTCGGCCAATACAGTAGCCCCGTTCAGAACCCGGCCCGTCAGCTTTTCCACCTGCTGGTGGGCCATCCGCGTTTTGAGCTGCTCGTAGCGATGCGCCAGGATCTTCTGGTTTTCAAGCATCTTTTCTAAGTGCTCGAGAACGCCCGCGTCCGAGGTGTGCAGCAACTCGCCAGCCCGGGCGAGCTGCGCGGAGGCTTGCTGGAACCGCTCTAGCGCGCCTTCGCCGGTAATCGCTTCTATGCGTCGAACCCCCGCCGAGATGCTCCCTTCGTAAACGATCTTGAACAGCCCGATATCGCCGGTCCGGCGCACGTGCGTTCCCCCGCACAACTCGCGGCTGAAGCCAGGGATGGTAACGACCCGAACATTCTCTCCGTATTTTTCCCCGAACAGCGCCATCGCGCCGGTGGAGAGTGCAGCGTCCAGATCCATCACGTCGGTCGCAACTTCGGTATTGATTAGAATCTGCTGGTTGACCAACCGCTCCACTTCGCTCAGCTCGTCCTCGGTCATAGCGGAATAGTGCGTGAAATCGAAGCGCAGCCGGCCCGGCTCGACAACGCTCCCGGCCTGCTTGACGTGATTCCCAAGCACCTGGCGCAATGCCGCATGCAGCAGATGGGTCGCTGTGTGGTTGCGCATGGTGGCACCGCGGGAGGGTGCATCCACAACGGCGATCAGTCTGTCGCCCGTGCGGATCGGTTGCAAGATCTGAATCTTCTGGACCACCGAACTGGCCGTCGGCTTGTAGGCGCCTTGTACGACAGCAACCCGTTCAAGCGTGTCAGCGTCGAGTAGCAGACCGGTATCCCCTACCTGGCCGCCCGACTCGGCGTAAAACGGTGTTTTTGTGAACACGGTTTCCGCGGGCCCGCGCTCGACCACATCGACGGCGTGTTTTTCGGCGATCAGGCGCGCTACTTCCACCGGAGCTTCCAGAGACTCACGGCCGATGAATTCGACCGGCGGCAGATCTTTGTATACATCCGCGACCTGGGCCTTGTCCGCGCCTCGCCAACTGGCCCGCGCCCGCGCACGCTGCTTCTCCATCTCGGCCGTGAAGTTCTCATGGTCTATCGTGAGGCCGAATTCACGCGACATTTCCTCCTGTTCGTCCAGCGCCAGCCCATATGTGTCGTACAGCTTGAACGCCGCGGCCCCGGGCAGCACCCCGTTTACAGCCGATTTCGCTTCGTCCTGGAAAAATCGCTCCGCCACCTGGAATGTCGTCGCATAGCGGGTCTCTTCATCGCGCACAATGCGCGCCACCCGATCCTTGCTCTCCTGCAGTTCTGGGTACGCGGGTTCCATCAGATCCGCCACAAACCCGGTCAGCTCATGCAGATAAGGTTCACTGGCCCCAGCCAGTCGTCCGTTGCGCATCGCCCGGCGCATAATTTTGCGTAGAACGTAGCCGCGGCCATCGTTTGCAGGCACTACACCGTCGTGAATCAAGAAGGCCGTGGCTCTCGCATGGTCGGCATTGATGCGTAAAGCCGTATCGGTGCGCGAATCGGCGTGCCGGCTGACGCCAAGCAGCTCGGCGGCGCGTTCCACAATCGGCCGCAGCAGGTCCGTATCGTAATTCGAAAGCTGGTCCTGAAGCACTGCCGCAACCCGTTCCAGACCCAGGCCGGTATCAATCGACGGCCGGGGCAGGGGTGTCAACTTTCCGCCCTCCGAGCGGTCAAACTGCATGAAAACCAAGTTCCAGATCTCGACGAAACGCCCGCCGCCATCCAGCGGAAACCGCTCGTGCTCCCGGCCTCTCTCCGCCGCTTCCGGTCCCATGTCGTAGTGGATTTCCGAACAAGGGCCGCACGGACCCGTCTCGCCCATCTGCCAGAAATTGTCTTTTTCGTCCAGCCTGAAAACCCTGTCCTTCGGTACGCCTGCAACCCGCTGCCACAGTTCTTCAGCATCGTCGTCTTCGCGAAAGATAGTTACGTACAGCTTGTCTTTCGGAAGGCCGTACCATTGCGGGCTGGTGACCAGCTCCCAGGCGAACGCGATGGCGTCTTTCTTGAAGTAATCGCCAAATGAGAAGTTGCCCAGCATCTCAAAAAACGTGTGATGGCGTCGTGTGTAGCCGACGTTTTCCAGATCGTTGTGTTTTCCGCCCGCCCGCACGCACTTCTGCGATGAGGCCGCCCGCGTGTAGTCACGCTTCTCCAGTCCAAGAAATGTTTCTTTGAACTGGTTCATGCCCGCGTTCGTGAACAGCAGGGTGGGATCGCTTGCGGGCACTAGAGATCCACTGCGAACGATTCTGTGGCCCTTCCCGGCAAAGTACTCGAGGAATTTCGCGCGAATCTCGTTTCCGGTCATCAATTTTATTCTTTAGTTTCGCATCCGCGCGCAATTCGTATCATGTTCTCAATGTGCTTACATCGCGCACTGGTATGCCTTTTGGGGAGTTCGGCCGCTTTGGCTTTCGCGCAGAACCCGCGCCCGCAAGAGCCCAAACCGCCCTTCCCGTACTTACAGGAGCAAGTCCAGTACGTGAACGCGCAGGCCGAAGGCGTCAAGCTCGCCGGAACGCTCACGGAGCCGAAAGAGGGCGGTCCGTTCCCAGCCGTGCTGCTTATCAGCGGACCCGGGCCCCAGGATCGGGACGAGACCATGGCCGGCCACAAGCCCTTTCTGGTTCTAGCCGATTATCTGACCCGCCATGGAATCGCGGTTCTCCGCGTTGACGATCGCGGCGTCGGAAAATCAACCGGTGACTTCAAAGCCGCTACAACTCAGGACTTCGCATCCGATGCGGAAGCGGGCGTCCGTTACCTGCTGACCCGAAGCGAGTTGAATCCCAAGCATCTCGGACTGATCGGCCACGGCGAAGGCGCGATTGTCGCCCCTATGGCGGCCGTACAGATGCCAGAGGTTTCCTTCATCGTGCTGCTGGCCGGAACGGCGGTGCCGGGCTACCAGGTGCTGATTGCCCAAACGGAACGCGCCGAGAAGGCCGCCGGGTTGTCCGAGGAGCAGATCAAAGCCGACAAAAGGATCGGAGCAGCACTTTACAAAGCCGTGCGCGAGGGCAAAAAAACCGTAGATATCCGCGATGAAGACCAGCCTTTCGCGAAGCCCTGGGAGAAGCAGCTTCCTCTTATGAGATCGCCCTGGACCCGCTTCTTCCTGTTCTATGACCCCGCGCCAACATTAGAAAAGGTGAAATGCCCGGTTCTCGCGCTGGATGGCGATAGGGACATGCAATTAGACCCCGAGCAGAACATCGCGGCCATGAAAGCGGCCTTCGCTCGCGGCGGCAACCCTGACGTGACCATTCAGCTTCTGCCCGGGTTAAATTACATGTTCCAAAAAGCGGATACGGGCCTCAGTTGGGAATACGCTACTATCTCAGAAACTATTTCACCCACCGTTCTGCAAATCATCGGCGACTGGATCACAAAGCATACGTCCTGAGGCCCGAAACGCGCCAAGACGATTGCGCGCCTGGATTCTTGCGCCCCGAATATTCGGGATCGAAAATGAGGCTGGGGGTTCCACGAGATGAAATATCTACTTCTTCTTGCAACGGCCAGCGGCTTATTGGCCCAGGACGCGGCGATTCGCGACGTAGTAAAGAAGTATGTCGACGCGCGGCAGCACATGGATGCAGCCGCCATCCAGAGTCTGTTTACGGCCGATGCCGATCAACTGGTGTCCTCGGGAGAGTGGCGGAAAGGCCGCGCCGCGATTGTACGCGGCACGATGGCATCTTCCGAGCGGACTGGCGGCAAGCGTTCGATTGAGATTGAGTCCGTTCGCTTTCTGACGCCCGAAGTCGCCATCGCGGACGGACGCTATGAACTGAGCGGATTAGCCGGAGGAAAAACGCGCCGGATGTGGACGACGTTCGTGATCGTCAACGGTTCCGCAGGGTGGCGGATCGCGGCGATTCGGAATATGCTGCCAGCGTCGCCCGCGCCATCGGCGGGTCGCAAGCCTTGACACTATAGTTAGGTATAGGGTTTAGGATGGGAGTCGAGGGGCGCCCATGAGTCTCAAAATCGGTGAAGTAGCGGAGCGAGGCCGAGTGAATCTGCAGACGATTCGCTATTACGAGCGCGAGGGTTTGCTGCCCGAAGCGCCACGGCTGCCTTCCGGGTACCGGACATTTGGCGATGAAAGCGTGCGCCGGGTGCGTTTCATCAAGCGCGCGCAAGAGCTAGGTTTCACGCTGGCGGAGATTCGCGAACTCCTTTGCCTGCGGGTGGACCGGAAGCGGGACCGGGCGGAGGTTCGCGCCGTGGCGCGGGCAAAGATCTCAGAGATGGAAGAAAAGATCCGCAGCCTGGAAGCGATGAAGCGAGCACTGGAGCACTTGGTGAAGAGATGCAGCGGGCATGGCCCCGCGACTGAGTGCCCCATTCTGGAAGCTCTGGATGAGGGGAAGTGAAGCGATATGTCAATGGAACCGGCCTTCAAAATCGTAAACCAGCCAGCAACCCTCCATCGCGACCCTGTCTGCGGGATGAACGTGGCGGAAGACAGGGCTGCGGGCACGGTGGAACACGCGGGGCAGCGGCATTACTTCTGCAGCGCATCTTGCGTTCGGAAGTTTAAAGCCGACCCGGGAAAATATTCAGGGGCTGCGCTGGAACCAGAGCCGATGGAGGAAAGCGTCGAGTATACCTGCCCGATGCATCCGGAAATTGTGCAGCAAGGCCCCGGGTCGTGTCCGATCTGCGGCATGGCGCTGGAGCCGCGCACGGTAACGGCGAAGGAGGACAATCCGGAACTCCGCGATATGACGCGGCGCTTCTGGATATGCGTCGCACTAACCGCGCCCATTCTAGCTCTAATGATCTTTGCGATGGGCGCATTTCCCTGGGTGGAATTCGCCCTCGCAACACCGGTAGTGCTGTGGGGCGGATGGCCGTTCTTCGAGCTGGGATGGCGATCGGTAGTGAGCCGGCATCTGAATATGTTTACGCTGATCGGGCTCGGGACTGGAGCGGCGTATATCTACAGCGTGGCGGCGATTCTGTTTCCCTGGGTATTTCCTGCCGCTTTCCGCGACCCGCACAGCGGCGCACTGTCGGTCTACTTTGAGCCGGCGGCCGTGATCGTGACGCTGGTGCTGCTGGGCCAGGTTCTCGAACTACGGGCGCGCAGCCAAACATCCAGTGCTATACGTTCTCTGCTGGGCCTTGCGCCGAAGACCGCGCGGCTGGTGCATGCCAACGGCCATGAGGAAGACGTTCCGCTGGAGCACGTACGGCCAGGCGACCGGCTGCGCATCCGTCCGGGCGAGAAGGTGCCCGTAGATGGCGTGGTGCAGGACGGCGTGAGTTGGGTGGATGAGTCGATGGTGACGGGCGAATCCGTGCCGTTGGAGAAGACGGCGGGCACGCGCGTTACAGGAGGCACGGTGAACGGGACCGGCAGCCTGATTATGCAAGCGGAGCGCGTGGGAAGCGAAACACTGCTGGCGCAGATTGTCCGAATGGTGGGGGAGGCGCAGCGATCGCGGGCTCCGATCCAGCGCCTGGCGGACATCGTGGCGGGATGGTTTGTTCCGGCGGTGGTCGCGGTGGCGGTTCTGAGCGCGATCGGCTGGGCAGTATACGGACCGGAGCCGCGCCTGGCCCATGCGCTGCTGAGCGCGGTCGCGGTGCTCATTATTGCCTGCCCGTGCGCGCTGGGCCTTGCCACCCCAATGGCCATCATGGTGGGAACCGGCCGCGGCGCGCAAGCCGGCGTGCTCGTGCGCAATGCGGAAGCGCTGGAAACCTTGGAGAAGGTTGACACGCTCGTAATCGACAAGACCGGCACGCTGACGGAAGGCAAGCCGAAGCTGATTTCCGTTGGGGCGCTGAACGGATACGACGAGACGGAACTGCTGCGATTGGCCGCCAGCCTTGAGCAGGCCAGCGAGCATCCTTTAGCGGCGGCGATTGTTGCAGGCGCGAAGGAGCGCAATATCGCGCTGGCGAGCGCGACGGGTTTTCAATCCAGCACGGGCAAGGGCGTTCGCGGAACGGTGGAGGGCCGCACGGTGATGGTTGGCAACAGCGCCATGTTTGGCACAAATGGCCGCGATGCCGACAAGGCTGACGCTCTGCGGAAAGAAGGGCAGACTGTCATGTTTGTCTCCGTGAACGGAACGGCGGCGGGCATGCTCGGCGTGGCCGATCCAGTAAAGGAAACATCACTGGAAGCCATTCGGATGCTGCACGCGCAAGGCATACGCCTGGTGATGCTCACGGGCGATCACCGGGCCACCGCGGAGGTCGTAGCCCGCAAGCTGGGCATCGATGAAATCGAAGCCGAGGTGCTGCCGGAGCGGAAGGCCGAGGCCGTGAAGCAGCTTCAAGTGCTAGGGCACCGGGTGGCGATGGCGGGCGATGGCGTGAACGATGCGCCCGCGCTGGCGCAGGCAGATGTTGGGATTGCGATGGGCACCGGCACGGATGTCGCGATGGAGAGTGCCGGCATCACACTAGTAAAAGGCGATCTGCGAGGACTGGCGCGCGCCCGCCGCTTGAGCCGCGCGACCATGCGGAACATTCGCCAGAACCTGTTTCTGGCGTTCGTTTACAACGCGCTGGGTGTTCCGATCGCGGCCGGTGTGCTGTATCCCTTCCTCGGGATCGTGCTGAGCCCGATGATCGCGAGCGCAGCCATGACGTTCAGCTCGGTATCGGTAATTGGGAATGCGCTGAGGCTGAGAAAAGTGAATTTGTAACAGAAGGGCCGGGCATGCCCCTCGAGTTTGGACATTTACTGACGTGAGACATGTCGAAACTGAGCGGGAAGCGTAAGCGCCCTAAGTGGGGGCAATGAGAGTTCCGAACCCAATCAGAGACTGACTTTTGTGCCGGCGCTGGCCTACTTGTTAACATTCTCGACCTACGGCACACACCTGCCAGGATCGAAAAAGGGCTGGGTCGATGCAGAGCACTGCCTTCCCGGCAGCCCATTGCTGGCAGCCAACCCTCGCCGGCAAACCTGGTGGCGAGTGCATTTACGTGAGGAACCCTGGAAACTAGATCCGGAAGCCCGGCGCATTACCCTGGACACCATTCGATGCGTATGCGCGCACCGCCACTGGATCGCTCACGCTATCCACGTCCGGACGAATCACGTACACGCCGTCATCGCAGGTGACACAAAGCCGGAACGCATGCTTTCCGATTGCAAGGCTTATGCCACCCGCTCCTTTCGCAGTGCTTTCCCAAGCGTTCAGCGTCGCCGGTATTGGACCGATCATGGAAGCACACGCTATCTCTGGAATAAGGTGAGCTTCCATGCGGCGATTGAGTACGTTTTGCATGGCCAAGGCAGGCGGATGGCTTGTTACCCCGACCTCCCATGAGAATCATCTGGAGCCGCCCGAACTAGGGCGCTTACGCTTCCCGCTCCGTTTCGGTGATATCACGGGTCGCAGAAGGTGGAGATCCACGCGAGGGCCATTCAGTGAACCTCCAAGTGTCCAATCTCCAATCTCCAGGGGCCGGGTATGCCCGGCCCCTACCATTCCCATTAGAAGTAGAACTTGAACACGAACTGGATGCTTCGAGCGCCGTAGAGGTAATTGGCGTAACCGAAGTTCTTGTTCGCCAGCTTGCCGGCGGAGTCGAAGCTCAAGGTCAAGTTGGAATCGCCGCCCGCCGGATTGAACGCCGTCAGCGGATGGTTGATGAAGTTATATGCCGAGACGCGGAACTGGATCTTCTTGTACTCCGAAATTTGGAAGTTCTTGAAGAGCGACAGGTCGCTGTTCCAGAACGGAGGCGTCTTTATATACGGGAAAATGAAGGAGCCATTGTGACCCGGTGAAGGCGGCGCGAAGCAGTTGCCATTAACAAATTGGTCGTTCGCCAGGCCCTTTCTTGGATCGCAGGTCAGAACGGGCTGCATGCTGATGGTGGGGCTGCCTGTAATGATATCGTTGCTCAATCCCACGCCGCTGACATCCACGCCGTTTTGTAGAGTCGTTCCGGGCAGAAGTGTTCCGCCCATCCCGAAGTTCGAACTGACTTGCCCCTGCATCGGCGAGCCGCTTTGGATCTGGGTGACGCCCGAGATCTGCCAGCCATTGACCACTCCCTTCAGGAGCTTATTCGAGTGGATGGGATCGGGCAACTGCACGATGTAAGCTGCATTGAACACCTGGGTTCGGTCATTCGGCAGCGGACCGTAGTTGTTCCGGAGAGTGGTGGGATCGCCGACACCATTGTTGCCGCCCTCGCCCAGAATCCCCAGCGACTTGCTGAAGGTGTAGTTCACCAGGTAATTCACGCGGCCGCTTTGCTTGTTCCAACTCGCCTGCAGCGAGTTGTAGTTCGAGTAGAGGGTGTGGATAGTCTGGTGAATCGTGCCATACAGCGGAAACGGTTGCAGGTCGGTAGTATCCGGAGAGTTGCTGATGTTTCCCGCCTTTCCGAACATCCCGATATTCTGAGATTGGAACAGCGTTCCGTACGGGATCTGGTTCAGGTTTCCGTAGTTGTTATTCCAGTTATTGAGATATCTGGCCTGGTTGCCTACGTACGAGATCTCGAATAGCGACGAGCCGGGTGCGCGCTGTGAAATGGTGAAGCTGTAGCTTCGCGTCTCCGGCTGTTGGCTGTCACTCGGATCGAGCGAATTTGTTCCAGGAACAGCGGTACCGGGTGTCAAGGCGGCCAATCCCGCGAACGTCAAAGGCTGGTTGTTAGCCGGGTTTGGTACGGCATAGGTGAAAGATCCAGCCGAGGTGCCGAAGGCGCTCGCCTGCACGTTCTGCTCGTCATGGTACCGATACCAACCCACCCCACCGCGAAGCACCGTTTTGCCGCTTCCGAAGATATCCCAGGCGAAGCCCAAACGCGGGTTGTAAAAGAACGCACGCGAGCTCGTGCCTGAGTTCGGAATCGATGGATCGCGCTTGTGCCACGTAAATCCCGTCAGGTCCGAAGCCTGCCCATTCGGGTCATAGAGGCTTGGCACGAACACAGCCGCGCCGGTTCCGTTGTCTTCGGTCCATGGGCCCAAGTGATCGAAGCGCAGCCCGTAATCGAGTGTCAGCCGCCTGGAGACCTTCCAAGAATCCATTCCGAAGAAAGCGATAGATGTATAGTGCATCGGCAGAATGTAATCGAAGTTCGATTCGTTATAGCCCGTGATAACGCCGGTCAGCATATCGGCGTAAGCATTCCCGGTGCTGCCCTGGCTCCAGTTCGCAAACTGAAATTCGCCGTTCTGATAGCTGTTGCTCGGCTGCTGGTTTTTCGTGTGTTCCCAGTAAAAGCCGAGTTTCATGGTGTGGGTCCCTTTCACCCAGGAGACGTTATCGGCAATGGTCGGCAGCCACTTGTTGGCGTACAGGTTGCCATTCGCTGCCTGGAAGCCGCTGGGATTCAACATGTTGGCCACGCCGTCGCTCCAACCGGTCATGACCGGCAAAACCGTGTGTGGCTGATTGTTAAACAAATACTTATAATTGATGCCGGCCTTGGCGGGATCCACTTTATCGGGGTTCACGAATGTGTTCGGCACATCCAGGTTCGTGTAGGTGAAGATGAACTCGTTCGTGAGCGTGGGAGTAAAGACTTTCGTCAGGTTCGCGGAGATGGAATCCGAAGAATTGCCTTGCTGGAGCGCTGACGGATAGGGCACGGTCGGATTGGTGCCCCACCACTCCGTGCTGTTATTGTGATTCAACTCGCGCTGCCGGTTGTAGCTTACGAACAGCTTGGTGTTGTCGTTGATGCTCCAGTCGATACGCGGGCGAAGCTGGTACTGATTGTCCGAGTGAGTCGTCGCGAAGATGTAGTTGTACCCGCCCGGGTTTGAAAACGCGCTGGTGTTCGGCAGCGGATACAGATTCATCATGGCCAGACCAACCGGATTGATGGAACTCGCCGGAATCTGACCGGTCTTCGTGCCGAACGGGCCGCTGGTTGCGGCGCCGGTGATCGCGTACCCGGAGTTCGAAGCCGTGATGCTGTTCAGATAGGATTGCGTGAAGTTGCCGGCTCGCATTTCGGCCGTGGGCACGAAGGACGTGAATACATCATGGCTCGGATCCTGGACCTGCTGCTTGTAGTACTCGTATGCGAAGAAGAAGAACAGCTTGTCGCGGTTGTGGTTGAAGTTCGTGCCGGGAATCAGAACCGGGCCACCGATGTTTGCGCCCGGGTAGTAGAAGTAAGTGTCCGGCTTTGGCCCGATCGGCTTGCCGTTGGCATAGAAGCCGAGGGAATTGTTGTACGCGTTGTTTGCGTCGAAAACATTGTTCCGAGCGTACAAATATGCTTCGCCGTGGAACTGGCTGCCGCCTGACTTGCCGACTGCAGAAATCACCACTGGCCCCTTGGCGTTATCGGCTCCGAAGTTCGAGGTCAGCACCTTCAATTCCGACGTCATATCTACCTGCGTATTGACCGCTTGCCCGCAGTTGCAGCCTGGGTCGACAATGTGCGCGCCGTCCGAAGTGATATCCAGCGCGGCGGTGCGAAGGCCATTGGCGGAGAAACTGCCTACCGGGCCGCCGCCGGTGCTTTGCTGCTGTCCATTAAAGGCGGAAGGCGTAAGCGAGCCCGTTTGAGAGAAGCCTGGCAGGATTTTTATGAACTCCGCGGCGTTCTGACCTTGGATCTGCACGTTCTGCATGAGCTTGGAGCTTATGACAACGGACTTCTCGCCGGAATCGACGGGTGTAATCGACTCGGCCGCGGCGCTGACCACAACCGTTTCCGTCGAAGTGCCTACCTGAAGCGCCAGGTTCGACAGATTGCGCCGGTCGCCCGAATCGAAGTGGACTCCCGACCGCTCGAGCTTTTGAAATCCCTTCGCTTCGATCAAGACGGTGTAGTCGCCGGGCGGAACGGCGTTGATGGAGAAGAACCCGTCATTATTAGTAACGGTCCGCCGTTCATCGCCGCTGTTCACGTTCTTCAATGTGATGGAAGCCCCGGGAATGACCGCGCCCGACGCATCGTCAACGGTGCCGGTTAGGGTACCGTTCGTGCTTTGCGCGCGCACGCCGGGAGCCGATAGCAAAAGCATCCAAACCGGCAGCGCGCTTATGAGGACCCACTTCAAGCCTTTAAACATAAAAATATGAATCTCCCCCCTTTAACGGGAAATTGCTTCTCTGGAGTATAGGTGGAAGCCGTGGGCTGCGTCAGGTTACGGCTGTTACGTCGCCCTGGCTATTGAGAGCTCGGGGCGTTGGTGGATGTGCTTTGTTTTCTGGTACGTACTAGCCAGTACGACCGTCCGCGTTAGATGTAACCGTTTCGCGTTGTAATCGCTGTCAGTTCCCTAACATGCAACAGCGCTCCTATGATATATAAGACTTACGTTACTTCTATGGGGAACTCAATTGCGCTGCCCTCCGAGCGGGAGCGAGCCGAGTTAGCAGCGGTTTTGGCTTCGGAGCGGTTCGTTCGATCGCCCCGGCTGGCAAGGCTGCTGGTCTACCTGTGCCACAAGTATTTCGAGGGCGAAGCCGATCAAATCAAGGAATACAACATCGCCACGGAGGTGCTGGGACGCCCGGCCGAATTCGACCCCAGCCAGGACGCGATTGCGCGAGTTGAAGCGCACCGGCTCCGCAAGAAGTTAAAGGAATACTACGCGCTCGAAGGGGCGCATGACGCGGTCAAAATCGTCCTTTCCCCGGGGACATACGTCCCTGTATTTACGTGCCCCCGCTCTGTCTGCGCGACAGAACCGCCCGTGGTGGACGAGGACGGCGAAGCGGCGGGTTCGCCGATCGAATCCGTACGTTCGTGCACGCCCGCAGACTCCGCGGCTATTTCAGCGGAAGCTGAAGGGGAGGATTCCAACCACCGGCGGTGGATCTATCTGGTCATCGCGGCCGGCGTGGCGCTTGCTGCGGTATCGGTCTGGAGATTTTCAAGCCAGCCAGCAGTGGATTCGCCTCCGGCGGGCTCTTCCATGCTGCTTCCAACGGCTGCCGCGGCAATCGCGCCGGGCGCGGCAATCCGTCTGCTGGCCGGCTGCACTATGCGGGGCCACACGGACCCGATGGGGAATGCCTGGCAGTGCGACGAATACTTTTCGGGCGGCCGTCCTGGAAACTGCCCGCACGAATTTTTGTGGCGGACCAGTGACCCGATGCTCTTCCAGAACATCAGGACCGGCGAGTTTTCGTACAATGTTCCGCTGAAGCCGGGGTCCTACGAGCTTCACCTGTTCTTTGTCGAGACGGTTTACGGGCCGGGAATGACGACCGGCGGCGGAGAAAATAGCCGTACGTTCCTGATTAAATTGAACGGGCAGAACCTGATCGACAATTTCGACGTTCTGGCCGACGCTGACGGGCCGAACATCGCGGATGAACGAGTCTTTCGCGATGTGCATCCGGGGCCGGACGGAAACCTGAAACTGGAATTCATCAGCCAGCGGGGACAGCCCATGGTGAACGCCATTGAGATTCTTCCGGGTACGCCTGACCGGCAGATTCCCATTCGCTTCGTTGCGCAGCAAACCTCGTTTACGGATCACCAGGGGCGATTCTGGAGTCCGGATACGTTCTACAGCGGCGGGCAGATGTCGATTCATAAGGACGCGGTAACAGGGACGCCCGATCCGGATCTCTACGCAGGCGAACGATATGGCAATTTCAGCTACGCGATACCGGCCGACACGCGGGACTCTTACAGCGTGACGCTGCATTTCGCCGAGACCTATTGGGGAGGGCCGCAGGCTCCGGCGGGTTCAGGCGCGGGGAACCGGGTCTTCAACGTGAACTGCAATGGCGTACGGCTGCTTGAGAATCTGGATATTTATAAGCAGGTGGGCGGGATGCGCGCGATGGCGAAGACTTTCCATGGACTGAAGCCGAATGCGCAAGGAAAGCTGGTTTTATCGTTTGAGCCGGTGGTGAACTACGCCTCGGTTTATGCGGTTGAGGTGGAGGATGAAGGCAAGTAGGCGTGGCCGGCTAGACAGCCGGCGCGATAAATCGCCACACGCGGCTAACAACCCGCCCTGTCGGGTTTTTGCGTGTTAGGATAGAGCACGCAATCGTGATGTACCGTCTGGCAGCGGCCGCTTTGTGCGCGGTCCTATTGTGCGGCCGAAGCTTGTGCGGCCAAAGCAAGCAATCGCCCCAGGAACTGTTGAAAGAAGCCATTGCGCTGCAACAGCAGGGGAAATTCGACCAGGCAATCCGCGACTACGATTTATTCCTCGATATGTATCCGAATGTGCCGGAGGTTCGCTCGAATCTGGCTGCCGCGCTGGTGGGCACCGGCCGGTATGCGGATGCCATCGCCGAATACAAGCGTGCATTGGAGAAGAAACCCGACCCGGCTGTTCGCCTGAACCTGGCCCTTGCGTATTACAAGGCCGCCAATTTCAGCAAGACGATTGAGGAACTTGAGAAAGTGCGCGAGACCGACGCGACAAATATTCAGGCGATGTTGCTGCTGGCCGATTGCGATCTGCGCATGGGCCAAAACAAGAAAGTAATTGATCTGCTGAGCCCGATGCACCGCGCCAATCCGGATAATTTGGGCATCGCCTATCTGCTGGGCACGGCCTTGGCGCGCGATGGCGAGACGACGCAGGCGCAGTTAGTAATTAATCAGATCACGCGCCGCGGGGATTCCGCTGAAGTGCGTCTGCTGATGGGCACCGCAAAATTCACCGGCCGCGATTACAAGGGGGCTTTGGCCGACATCCAGAAGGCAATTGAGATGAATCCGAACCTGCCGGACGTTTATTCATATTACGGCCTTGCCTTGCTTTACACGGGCGACCAGGCGGGTGGCCAAAAGGCGTTTGAGAAGGAACTGGAGCACGATTCGAACAACTTCGACGCGAACTTGAGAATGGGCCTTCTGTTACGGATCGATCAAGAATACGATCGCGCACTGCCTTATCTGCAACATGCCCTGGATGTACGACCCGGCGACTTATCAGCGCGTTTTGAGATCGCCTCGGTCCACTTCGGACAATCAAAGGAAGCGCAAGCCAGGGCGGAGCTGGAGTCGATTGTGAAGGCTGCGCCTACATTCCTGGAAGCACATGTGATGCTGGCAACGATTTATTACCGCGAGAAGCTCAAGCCGCAGGGTGACCGGGAACGCGCCATTGTCGACAAATTGAATGCCGAGCGCCAGGCTGCGCAACCCGGGGTGAGGGCGAGTCAACAATGAAGCTCTTTCTCCTGCTCTGTTTGAGCGCCGTTCTCAGCGCCCGGCAGGTGAAGCCGCCCGCGCCGCCCGCACAATCCACATTCGACAGGCTGGCAAAACAGGCCGAGGACGCCGGGCGCGCCAATCGGGTGGACGATGCCATCCGGCTGTATACGCAGGCACTGCGCATCAAGCCTTCCTGGGAAGAGGGCTGGTGGAACTTGGGGATGCTGAATTACCAGCTCGACAGATATGTCGAAGGTCGCGATGCATTCCGGCATTTGACCGTGACGAATCCGAATGTGGCGGTAGCGTGGGCCATGCTCGGGCTATGTGAATTCGAGACGAAGCAATATCTGGAATCGCTGCGGCATTTACAGCGGGGCAACACGCTGGGCCTGGGGCAAAGCGAGCAGATTTCCGACGTAACCACATACCATCTGGCGATGCTGCTGACCCGGTATGAGCGCTACGAAGAAGCGATGAAGCTGTTGGTTGAATTTTCGCAGCACGGGAAGGACTTGCCGGATTACGTGCAGGCGATGGGAATTGCCGGGCTGCGAAAACCGCTGCTTCCCGCCGAGGTTCCACCGGCCGACCATGAACTGGTGATGGATGTGGGGCGCGCCATGTTCGACGCGACGGCGCTGCGCATGAGCGAGGCACAGAACGAATTTAAGCGGCTGCTGGATAAGTATCCGAAGCAATCGAACATCCATTATTTGTTTGGCACTTTTCTGCTGTACAGCGATGCCGACCAGGCGCTGGAGCAGTTCAAGGCAGAGTTGGCGATCACGCCCAATCACGTTCCCACACTCGTTACCATGGCGGGCGAATACGCCCAGAGGCAGGATTATAAGACCGGATTACCTTACGCAGAGAGGGCGGTGGAAGCTTCCCGCGATTCTTTCGCGGCGCACGCCGTTTTGGGCCGCATTCTGATGGAGAGCAACATGAATCTCCAACAGGGCATAAAAGAATTGGAAATGGCGGGACGCCTGGAGCCCGGCAGCCCCCAGGTACACTTCTTCCTGGCAACCGCCTACCGGAAGGCTGGACGAAAAGAAGATGCTACGCGTGAGCGCGCCGAGTTTCTGAAGCTGCGGAAATCGTATGACGAAAATGCAGCGGCTTCGGAAACACGCGACCGCGGCAAGCCAGAACCGAAATGAGGCGGCAGGCAGCCGGGCTGGCTGGTTTATTGATCACGAGCGCCGCTCTGTTCGGGCAAACGAGCGAACCGGGCGCGGGTATTCATGCCCCCATTCCATTTCGTGAAGTAAGAAACTGCGCAACCTGCCACAAAGCGCAGGCGCAACTGCATCCCGCTACGTCGATGGCGCACGCCATGGAAACGGTGGCGGAATGTAGCATTTTGCGAAAGCATCCGGTCTTGACCGCGCAGTTGGGGCGCTACTCCTACCGCATCGAACGGCGCGGTGATGCCAGTGTCTACACGGTCACGGATGGAGTTGAGACGTTCTCGACTCCGCTCGGCTGGGCATTCGGGCTTGGGGCGGCGGGGCAGACCTATGTCTTTATGAAAGACGGAGCGATGTACGAAAGCCGGGCCAGCTTCTACCGGGAGCCGGATGCGCTGGACATGACGATGGGCGCGCAGAAGCTGCACCCGACGACGATACTCGAAGCAGCCGGGCGCTACATGGGGCCACGGGAGGCGGCGTTGTGCTTCGGGTGCCACAGCACGAATGGCGCTTCGAAATCAGCGGTCACACTGGATACGATGACGCCGGGTGTGCAGTGCGAACGCTGTCACGGGCCGACTGACGATCACTTGCAAGGTCTGAAAAAGGGCGACCCGAAGCTGTTTGCGATGGCGAAACTGCCGGCGATGACAACGGAAGAGATCTCAAACTTCTGCGGCCAATGCCACCGGACATGGGCGCAGATTGCGATGAACGGCCCGCACGGGACCGCGAATGTGCGGTTCCAGCCTTACCGTCTGGCCAACAGCAAGTGTTACGACACGGATGATCGCCGAATCAGTTGCGTGGCCTGTCACGATCCACATCGCGAAGTGGACCACAACGACGCCGATTACGATTCAAAATGCCAGGCGTGCCACGGCGGGGGCAAGCCGGGGGCGAAGGCTTGCAAGGTAGCAACGAAAGCACCCTGCGTCTCCTGCCACATGATCCGCGTGGAGCTTCCGGGCGGACATCATAAATTCACCGACCACGACATCCGGATCGCCAGCGCGAAATATCCGGATTAGCCGGGGATCACCCGCAATTTCCAGCCTGGATCAACTGCTCCGCCTGCTTCAGCGCTTCAGGCGTGATCTGTTCTCCCGATAGCATCCTTCCGATTTCGCGCGCCCGCTCCTCTCGGCCCAGCTCTTCGATTTGGGTGGTGATGCGGCCTTTCTTCTCGCGCTTCGAAACCGCATACTGGTGATCCGCAAATCCGGCGATTTGCGCCAGGTGCGTCACACAGATCACCTGGTTCGCACGTGAGAGCGCCTTTAGCCGCTTACCAACCGCGGCTGCCGCCGCACCGCCCACGCCGGCATCCACCTCATCGAACACCAGCGTCGGTACGCCGCGATGCCGGCCGGCGTCGCCGATTGCGGTCTTCAGCGCCAGAGCGATCCGCGACAGTTCGCCGCCTGAGGCAATCTTTTCGAGCGGCTTCAATTCTTCGCCGCGATTGGGCGACACGAGAAATCCAACCTGATCGATACCGGAGGCGGTCCACTCGGCTTGCGTCACGGCGATTTGAAATTGCGTCCCACTCATCGCCAGGCTCTTCAGTTCGCTCTCAACCTGATTGCTTAACTTCACCCCTGCGGCAGTACGCACGCGGCTCAACTCGCCGGCGAGGCGTCCGTATTCTTTAGCCAGCTCGTCGCGCTGTTTTTCCAAGGCGGAGCGATGTTCAGCCGAATTTTCCACCTCATCGATACGCCGCGCCACGTCGTCACGAAATGCCAAGACCTCCTGCAGGGTGCGGCCGTATTTTCTTTTCAGGCGGTCCAGGGCAGCGAGCCTGGATTCCACATCTTCCAGGCGCGCGGGGTCGCCCTCTAATCGCCCGACGTAATCCCGCAATGCGTAGGACGCATCCTCCAATAGCACTGTCGCCTGCTTCATCGAAGCGGACATTTCGGCTACGCTTTCATCAATCCGCATCAGCTCATCCATCCGCTTCAGCGCCTGGCCTAGCTGGGTGGTTGCGCTTTCGGGGCTCTCATACAGTAAGCCGAACGCCGCAGCCGCGCTCTCCTGCAGCCGTGTCACGTTTTGCAGAACCTTGCGCTCCGTTTCCAGCACCGTATCTTCGTCGGGCTTCGGCTGAAGGTCGTCGATTTCCCGGCGCTGGAAGGACCAGAGGTCCAGAAGCCGAAGTTTTTCCTGCTCGTTCCGGTTCAGCTCTTCCAGCTTTTCGCCCAAACTCTTCCACTCGGAATACACGCGACCCACTTGCGCACGCAAGTCTAAAGCGCGCCCGTATTCGTCAAGCAGATTTCGCTGCGCCTGGGCATTGAAGAGCGATTGCTGCTCGTTCTGGCCATGGATATCGCCCAAGGCGGGCGCCAGCAGCCGGAGCAGCGCCGTGGTGACGGGGCGGTTTCCGACAAATGCCCGGGATTTCCCGTTGGCGGTAATCTCGCGCTCGACAATCAACTCGCCATCGTTAGATTCATCTATCCCGGCTTCCGCCAATAAGGCCGTCACGTCCGGTCGCGGCTCCATGGAAAAAATTCCGGAGACTCTGGCGCGCGCCTCACCGCTGCGGATCATGTCCGCCGAGGCCCGCGCGCCCAGCAGCAGCCCCAACGAGCCCACCACGATCGACTTACCGCTGCCGGTCTCGCCCGTCAGTACATTCAAGCCCTCCTGAAACCGAATGCGAGATTGCTCGACCACGGCATAGTTCTCGACAATCAGCTCCAATAACATTCGATGAAGGAATTATACGGTGAGCGCACCAGATAGCCTGCCGATTGTAACGGCTGGGATTTTCGGCACATCAAAAGCTACGGTAATTACGGCCGACTCCCTATAATAAGTACGAGGTAAACGAAAGGACACACGGATATTGCCCCTTTTGCTGTTCCCCGCGGAGCTTAACCTGTGGGATATTTTTCAGAACCTTCGGCCGGTTCCTTTAGCAGTTGTTGCCATCCTGGTTCTCTTTTCTCTGTTCTCCTGGACCATTGCTTTATCGAAAGGCGGCGTGTTCGGCCGCGCACGCCGCGCCAATCGGGCTTTCCTCCGTGCGTTCCGGAAGGCGAACAGCTTGCAATCCGTTGCGGTTGCCAGCGAACAATTCAGTTCCGCTCCCCTGGTGGCTGTTTTCGATTTCGGCTATGGTGAAATCGAACGTCAGATCAAACAGCGCGGAGCATTGGTGAACAAACTGGCTATCGAGCGCAGCTTGCAACTGGGCATCAGCGAAGAAGTCACCAAACTTGAATTGAATATGAACTGGCTGGCGACGGTCGCCTCTGTATCGCCCTTCATCGGCTTATTTGGAACGGTATGGGGCATCATTGATGCTTTCGAAGGGCTTGGCACGGCGGGAAGCGCGAGTCTGCGGGCCGTTGCGCCCGGTATTTCGGAAGCCCTTGTTACTACCGCCATCGGACTCGCCGCGGCGATTCCGGCCGCTATCTTCTACAACGTTTTCGGTACGCGCATCAAGGAAATGGGAACACGCATGGAAGATTTCTCCATTGAATTTCAGAATTTCGCGGATCGCGATTTTGGAGGCTGACGAGAAATAGCAATGGCTTTCTCCTACAGCAACGGAAACGGGACCAGCCGGCGCGGACGGCGTTTTGGCGCTCCGGCGGCTGTGTCGGAGATAAATGTCGTGCCGCTGGTGGATGTCATTCTGGTGCTGCTGATCATCTTCATGATTACCGCTAATGTCATGGAGTTCGGCCTGGATATCCAGGTTCCGAAAGTGAAACGGGTCCAGAACACTGCTCAGGATTTGCCGGTGGTCAGCATTACCAAGAACGGCGAATCATTCCTGAATGACAAGCCCATCAATATCAATCTGCTTGCACAAGGCATTCATCAGCGGTTTCACGGCGCAACCTCGGTTTATGTGCGCGCCGACAAAGAAACGCCCTGGGACCCAATCGCTCAGATTGTTGCGGAATTGGGCGACGCTAAGTTCGAAGTAAAAATGGTTACCGCACCCACCGATTCCGCTACTCGCCGACGCCGCTGATCCACATGGCCCAAACCGTCGAGATCCCGCACGATATTCTGGACCAGCGCGATCCCGTCGCAGCGCCGTTTATCGGCTCCATTCTGGTGCATGCCGGCGTCGTCGGGCTGTTGTTTTTCGGTTGGTACTGGGCCAATCACAACCGCGAAACGCTAGGCGACGTGCATCCGGCCGGCGGCGCTGCCTATGCCGTCTCTCCCGTTCACAGCATTCCTATCCCCCAGCGCGAAGCGCCGTTGAATCCGGTCGCGAACGATACGCAATCGACGGTTCCCACGCTCCCTTTGAAGCAGGAGACCGAAGTGAAACTCCCGGATAAGCTTGCGTTCGAGATTCCGGAGAAGAAGAAAAAGCGCCAGGCCGAGCGGCCGCACCCAAAGCAGCAGTACACGCAGCCCGCGCCCCAGAATCAGGTCTACAGCCGTTCTCCCCAAGCCGTAGCTAACCCGATGTACAACATTCAATCGGGCGCAGGCCAAGTTGGCATCGGGCCAAACTCCCCGTTAGGAAATCGCCTGGGCTGGTATGCCGAACTGGTACGGCAGCGGATCGCTGAAAAATGGCAAACGAATGGGCTGGATGCCCGCAGCCAGAGATCCCCAGCGATTGTCAGCTTCTACATCATGCGCGATGGCAGCATCCGTACGCCGAAAATTGTTCAGTCCAGCGGGAACCCATCCATCGATAACACCGCGCTGCGAGCCGTCTACGATGCCAGCCCGTTGCCCGCGCTTCCTCCGCAGATTAACGACAGCTATATCTCCGCTCAATTTACTTTCAATCTACGCTGATGCGAATCTTTATAGGTTGTTTTCTCTTACTTACCGGACTCGGATGGCTTTCCGCCCGGCAGCAGGTGGTGGGAACCATCGAAAAGAATCCGGGGAAGCCTCATATCGCGGTCACCGATTTTCGGGCATCCGGAGCGGCTGCGTCGCTAATCGGCACCTTCAACAGCACCGTTTCTGGCGATTTGCAGGGCTCGCCACTTATCAATTTTGTTCCGAAGACACTCTATCCAGTCCAGGTCCCACAGCAGCCGAGCGATCTGATTGGGGGCGTTGCGCCGCCCAGCGCCGGGCCAGTTACTCCGCAAGGCAATCGCCTCACCGATTGGAGCCTGCCGCCGGTCACCGCGAATTACCTGGGCATCGGCTACGGCGCAGAAGACCGCGGGATGTTAGTTATCTTCGGATGGTTCTACACGACCTCACCTACTATCCAGACACTACAACAGGCACAAGTGTTCGGGAAAGTCTACACGGCGCCACTTACCCAAGAGGGCGCGGTTGATGCCGGCCATCGCTACGCGGCGGATATCCTGGCTCAGTTTGGCGGAAAGAGCCTGGTGGGCACGCGCATTGTGTTTGTATCGGATCGCACTGGTTCGAAGGAGATCTGGGTGATGAATTGGGACGGCAGCGGCCAGCGCGCGCTCACTCATTACCGTTCAATCTCCACGTTCCCGTCCGCCTCGCCTGACGGACGCATTGTCGCTTTCACAACCTATGCTACCGGTTATCCTGCTATTCAAATGTTTTCTCTTGACACCGGGCGCAAATTGCCGTTTTATAATCAACGCGCCTCTATGAATGCATTTGTAAGCTTCACGCCGGATTCGAAGCGGGTCATTTTCTCGTCCACCGCGGGAGGCGGTCCGGCGCAACTCTATATGGCAAATGTCGATGGCAGCGGTTTTCACCGTATCACGTCTTCAGGCTCGATCGAGGTGGAAGCTAAGATCAATCCGAAGACCGGCACAGACATGGTGGATGTCTCCGGGCGCAGCGGACTTCCGCAGGTCTATCACATGAATCTGGACGGCGCCAACGTTCAGCGCCTGAGCGCAGGCACAGGCGAAGCTACAAATCCGGCCTGGAATCCCGATGGGTCACATATTGCTTTCGCTTGGACAAGAGGTTTTGAGCCTGGAAACTACAACATATTCTTGATGGACGTTGCGTCCCAGCAGGTCACCCAGCTTACGGCCAATGACGGCCGCAATGAAAACCCGTGCTGGGCGCCCGATGGCGCTCACATTGTTTACGCTTCGAAGCGCGCCGGCCGTTCGCAGATTTGGGTGATGAATGCCGACGGCACCGATAAACGTCCGCTGACGGTTGAAGGCAATAATGAAAAGCCCGTATGGGTAAATGCCGAGCAGTAATAGTAAATAGATATAGTTTCAGATAAAGATAAAATCCTGGGAGGGATTTCTAATAGATATGACTAAATGCCGGGCGTCGCTGCTGTCCGTCTCCGCGCTGATGTTAGTTTTTTCGGCCGCGTGCCACAAGAAGACGCCGCCGCCGCCCCCGCCACCCCCGCCGGCTCCGGTCGCCGCACCGAGCAGGCCGGTGATCAACTATTTCACCGCTGAGCCGGCGACGATTAATGCGGGCCAGCCTTCTTCGCTGCGCTGGTCGGTTACGGACTCAACCAGTGTCCAGATCGACAACGGGATTGGACAAGTAAGCCCGAACGGCCGCCGTGCCGTCTACCCGACCGCAACAACCACGTATCATATGACCGCAACCGGCCCAGGTGGAACGGCTGAGGCGGATGCTATTGTGACCGTTAGCACACCTCCTCCGCCGCAGCCGGCTGCAGCTCCGGCCGGCCCTTCAATCCAGGACATACTCGCTCACCAAGTGCAGGATATTCACTTCGATTACGACAAGAGCGATATTCGGCCCGCGGATCAATCTATTCTTCAGGCCGATGCCAGCGCGCTGAAAACCATCTTCTCCATGGATCCGAACTTCATCGTGATGGTGGAGGGAAACTGCGACGAGCGCGGCTCCGCGGAGTACAACCTCGCCTTGGGTGATCGCCGTGCGTCATCAGCCCGGGATGCGCTGGTTGCTCTGGGTGTTCCTAGCGACAAGTTGAAGACCATCAGCTACGGCAAGGAACGGCCGCTGTGCACGGAAGCAAACGAAGAGTGCTACGCCCGAAACCGGCGCGCGCACTTCTCGGCGGCTCAATAGCGCGGCCCAATTCCGCGGTTCATTACACTGGAACAAGTTGGAACGGGGGCGGATTCAGTCCGTCCCCTTCTGTTGAGGAGTTCTCTTCATGAAATTTCTGCGCCTCACGGCTTTGCTGCTCACATGCTCGAGCTTTTCCTTCGCCGTCAATAAAGATCTCGTCCAGTTGCAACGGGATCTGGAGGACAAGATCAACGCCCTCCAAAACGATATGGACTCCAAGCTGAGCCAGCTTACCGGCATGATCACGGCTATGCAGAACGATACCCGGCGCACAGCCGATCAGGTTGCCACCCTGCAGGATTCCATCAGTAATAACGTCGCGAAATCGCTTACGCCCGTAAATGGCTTGAATAACCGCGTCGAATCGATGAGCGACGATGTACGCGCGCTGAAAGACTCCATTGCCGATCTGAGCTCGCGTCTGGAGCGCATGGACGCGAAAATAACCGATCTTAAGAACCAGATGCAGATCATGCAAAATCCTCCCGCTGCGCCCGGTCCAGCCAGCCCGGGCGGTCCAGGTGCTCCCGGCGCTACGCCAACCGGCGGGCAGGGTGTAACGCCTCCTCAAGGAATGAGCGCAGACAAGAGTTATACCGAAGCACTGCGCGATCTGCAGACCGGCAAGTCGGACCTGGCGTATTCCGAATTCCAGCAATATCTCACCTACTTCCCGAACACGGAGCTTGCCGCGAACGCGCAGTATTACCTCGGCGAGATCGATTACAACCGGCAGAACTACTCGGGAGCGGTCCAGGCTTTCGATGCGGTCCTGGAACGTTATCCGGAAAATCCCAAAACTCCGGATGCCCACTATATGAAGGCAATGGCGCTTTTGAAATCGAACCAGCGCAACCGCGCCGTGCAGGAATTCCGCGTTCTGGTTCAGAACTACGCGCATACCGACGACGCGCGAAAAGCTCTGCAGCAGCTTCGGGCTCTGGGCGTATCGGCGGGAACGTCCAGTTCAAAGCGCAGCAAAGAATAATTAGCGCACCGGCCAGATCGATTCGATATCGTTTACGGTTGTCTTGACCGCGCCTGCGGCTCCCAGAGCATAGGGTCTCATGCCGTTTGCGCCTGGTGGAGGAAATACCAGGTTTGTGCTTGTCACGCGGCCGCCATCCGCAAAAACCTCTACGGAGCAGCGATCCACCAGAATGTCCAATCGCAGGATACCTCCCGCCAGCTTCAGCGGCGCCTCGATACGGCCCGGAAAGTCTTTGCTGAAGCCGGTCAATCCGGAGTGGGTACGATCGATAACTAACGCAGCCTTTCGGCGGTCATAGGCGATTAGCGTGTAATTGTCGCCGCCCGAAAGCAGCCGCCACCCTATCTCCTGGGCATCGCCTAAATGCATCTCCGACCGCAGCCGGAATGTATGTGTTTCGGAAGCAGGACGCTCCAAGCTCGCGATCTTCGCGATTGGTTCCTGAAATAATCGAATCCCCTCCGGCGTTTCACGGAGGGACAAGCTCCTTGGAAATGTCATCTGGCCGCGCCACGGGCTCGTCGGCAGTTTGGCCGCATACTGCCAGTTGTCCATCCAGCCCATCATTACCGGCCGCTGGCCCGAGGGGAGATTGTTGAACGTCAGGGCGCAGTAGCAGTCCTTGCCATAATCGGTCCATAGCGTTGAGGAAGGCGGATTATCATTTGTGAATTGCGCTCCATCGAAGTTCCCGACGAAGTACTGTTCCCCCGATCCGCCCTGCAGCGCTCCCGGATTGAGGCCCACCTTCAGGATCCATCGAGTTTCGCCTTTATGCCCATCCACTGGAAGTTCAAATAGTTCCGGACACTCCCATTGGCCGCCCGTCGCGCCGGCCGGACCGAACTGGCTCAGCAACTTCCAATCCTTCAAGTCGTCTGACCCATAAAACCGAACTTTGTGATCGTTCGGTAGCGAAACTACCATTACCCACTGTTTGCTCCGACTTGACCAGAAAACCTTTGGATCGCGAAAATCCGTCAGGTTAAGATTCAGCACCGGGTTCCTGCGGTATTTCGTCCAGGTTCTCCCGCGGTCGTTGCTGTAAGCGAGATTTTGCGTCTGTAGCGCGGCGTGACCGGGCCTTTCGGGAGTATGGCCTGTGTAGACCGCCACCATGCACGGCTTGCCGTCCGTACAGAACCCGCTGGTATTCCGTTGATCGATGACCGTGCTCCCGGTAAAGATCATGACGCCACCGCCTTCCGGTATAGCCACTGGCAGTTGTTTCCAGTGCAGCAGGTCGCGGCTTACCGCGTGGCCCCAGCTCATATGACCCCACTCATCGCCAAACGGGTTGTACTGAAAGAAGAGGTGATATTCACCCTCAAAGTAAACCAGCCCGTTCGGATCGTTTGTCCAGTGCTCGCGGGGCGAAAAATGAAACTGCGGCCGGTATGGCTGGTCGTATGGAGGCGCAGCCGCAAAACTAACGCCTACCAGCAGCAAAAGCAGATGCGCTCGCAAAATGGCGGCTCTATTCGACCGTGAACGTGACAGACTCGTCTGACGTTTGGGTCCCCTGCTTTGCAATAAAGCGGACCTGGTAATCGCCCACGGGTAACTGGGCCAGCGGCACGGTAGCCACGTATTGGATTCGGCCTTGTGCGTCCGGATTTCCCAGCGGCGGCGAGCCGCTGCCGAGCACTTGGCCATCCTTGCTAAATTCCATCTGTAACGTGGGCTTATCGGAGCTGGCCTTGCTCGGATAGATCACCACATAGAAAGGCAATCCCTTCGTGTCGGCCTTTTTGACCGTTGGATTGATCATTGGCGAAACCACTTGATTGACCATGAGCAGCGGATCGTCCGGTGCCGTCTCGCCTTTCGGCTTCATGTCGCGAATCGGGGTCACGCTACTGATAGCCAGAGAGCCATTCACCGCCGGCATGATAAACACGGATTTGCGCGCGCTCACGCGGTCCCCTCCGCTGTCAAGAACCGCCGAATCCATCGTGTACCTCCCCGGGGGAAGATTGAAATGCTGCACGTCAATGAAATGGCTGGCCGCTTTAATGGCATCCACTTTGCTCGCATCCAGCTTCAGGGGAAGTTCGTTGTGGAATTTCTTCACAACCTGGCCCTGTCCATCCTTAATTAGCACCACGTAAGCAAATTTTGCGTCGTACTGATTCGTCGCTTTGTTCTGCTGAAGCGTCAGATGTCCGATCGGAATATCCACGACCAGCACACAGGTAGAAGAATCATTCGGACCTTCAAAGTGCATGCCGGCTGTTTGGAAGCCGAACGAATGCGGAAGTGGAGAAGAGCCAAGCGCCTTCAGAAGCGGCACTTCGTAGGCGCTGAGGACGGCCTGGCTTCTCATAGAAGGCGGAAGGGCAAAATAGCCCGACCGCGACTGCACGCGCAGGTTCGGCCGGTCCATCTGTACGCTCACCTTGCGAAACGATCCGTCGTATTTCTGGATTTGCGGATCGTAGCTGATTTCGTAGTACGTTTCGATATCTTCGGTGAGCCTTTTCAACTTGCCAGTAAAGTCGTTGGTGTTCGCGATCAAAAATCCACCGGTGGAATCGGCCAGAATCGCCAGCGTATTTTGAACGTTCGCCCGGCCGGCTTCGATGGCCATGTCCGCAGATTGGGCGTTCCCTATGCTGACGTTGCCGCGATGCATGTTCTCCGCCGACGCACCCATTGCGTCTTTGAGCTGTGCGTTTGACGAATCGTTCTGGCCTCCCACACTCAGCCCGCGCGCGTCCAGCGCGTAGAAACTCACGTTGGAGCGGTTTGCGATGCTAATCACCGATTTGAACGGCTCTTCCATTCCTTGCGGGATCTGGAAACCGGGCGTGAAATAAAGGATTGTTTTCCGGCCTGGAAGGCTGTACTGTTGTTTCACCACCTGGAGCAGAGCGGCGATCTTGGCCCGGCCCTGGTCGGTGGATTCGTCCTGCTCCTTGCTCTGCAGCATGCGCAGCATCATTTGCGCCATCGCCGCATTCGCGGCCGCAGACCCGTTCGCTGCGCCGGCCGGCCCGCTTTGCCCCGAAGCTCCGCCGGACATGGAATTCGTTTGATCGGCCAAACCTTGCCCGCTTTGATTTGGCCCGAGCATCTGCTGCAACTGCTCTCTCACGCGAGCCGTGTCGGATGCGAAGTTGGAAGAGCCTCCGGTAGCCCGATCGACGGCTTTCTTGAGCAGATCCCGATCGTTGGTGAACGGCTGAATGGCCTCCAGAGCGTGGTCGATCGCCATGACGGAGATGTAGACGTTCGGCTGCAACTCGTCTTTGAGGAGGCTCAGTCCCGCATCGCGCGACAGTCGGCGGCCATTGTTGTCCAATCCGTCGAAAATCAGCGTGAGGAGACGAACCTGGCGCATTGGATCGAGTGGGGTTCGCGCGCCCGATGCGCTGATCGCCTCGTTCCCCTGCACCAGCCGGAAGGATTTGATGGCCCGCTTTTCGCCGTTATCGGATACCGCGAAGTCCTCCGCTTTCAGGTCCTTTACTGCCCGGTTTTTCTTGTCGCGCACGACAACATCGAGAACGACCTCCTCGCTTCCCGTCTTGAAGCTTGGTTCCTGGATGGCGGCCTGTGAGGCTGGCTGTGCCGTTTGCGCTTGAACGCCGCTGATGCCCGCGACAGCGAGGCACACGGAGGTCCTAAGAAAAGTAAGCATGGTTGCTATTGCTTCGGTATTCTACAACAAATCCGCAGTGGCGGTCTGGTCACGGCGGTCACAATCATAATTAGTTCAGGAGATCCATGCCTGAACAGCTCAGCGTCGAAGAAGTTCAAAAGCTAAATGAATACTGGTTCGCCGCGAATTATCTGACCGTCGGCCAGATCTACTTAAAAGATAATCCGCTGCTGGAGCGGCCGTTGTCCAAAGATGACGTCAAGCCGCGCCTCCTAGGGCACTGGGGTACGACAGCCGGACTGAATTTTATCTACACACATCTCAACCGGCTGATTCGCAAGCATGATCTGGACATGATTTACATCATTGGTCCGGGACATGGCGGGCCGGGGATTGTGGCGCACACGTACCTGGAAGGATCGTACACGGAGATCTATCCGAACATCGAGCAAAACCGTGATGGGATTAAGCGATTGTTCCGGCAGTTCTCGTGGCCGTACGGGATTCCGAGCCATGTTGCTCCGGAGACACCCGGCTCCATTAACGAAGGTGGGGAACTGGGATATTCGCTGCTGCATGCATACGGAGCGGCATTCGACAACCCGGACCTGATTGTCGCGTGCATTGTGGGCGACGGGGAGGCGGAGACAGGCGCACTGGCAACAAGCTGGCACTCGAACAAATTCCTGAATCCGGCAACGGATGGGGCGGTGCTTCCGATTCTGCACCTGAACGGTTACAAGATTGCGAACCCGACCGTCCTGGCGCGCATACCGGAAGAGGAACTGCGTCAGCTGTTCATCGGATACGGCTATGAGCCGAGATTTCTGGAAGGCGATGATCCGGTCAAGATGCACCAGGGCATGGCCGCGGCGATGGAGGAAATGTATCAGGAGATTCGAAACATCCAGCAGCGCGCCCGGGCTGAAAAACATGTCCAACGCCCGAGCTGGCCGCTCCTAATTCTCCGGACTCCGAAAGGCTGGACCGGTCCGAAAGAAGTGGATGGAAAACCGGTGGAGGGCACGTGGCGATCGCACCAGGTGCCGGTTTCGGATGTGGCAAACAATCCGGAGCATTTGAGCATCCTGGAGAACTGGCTGAAAAGCTACAAGCCACAAGATCTCTTTGACGAAGACGGACGCTTTCGCCGGGACCTGGCGTCGATAGCGCCCACCGGGGACCGGCGCATGGGTAAGAATCCGCACGCGAACGGCGGCTTGCTACTGCAACCGTTGGTTTTGCCCGACTTCCGGAACTATGCGGTGAATGTTCCGAAGCCGGGGCAAGCTGAAGCGGAGGCGACCCGAGTGCTGGGCCACTTTTTACGCGATGTAATCAAGCAGAATCTGAAGTCGCGTAATTTCCTGCTCTTCGGGCCGGATGAGACAGCGTCCAATCGTCTGGATGCCGTCTACGAAGTTACCTCGAAGGAATGGATGGCGAAAATTAAATCAGTCGATATGAACTTATCGACCGATGGTCGCGTGCTGGAAGTGCTCAGCGAGCACATGTGCGAAGGCTGGCTCGAAGGATATCTGCTGACTGGAAGACATGGATTCTTCAACTGTTACGAAGCCTTCATCCATATCATCGATTCGATGTTCAACCAGCATGCCAAATGGCTGAAGGTTACACGTCACCTGCCGTGGCGAGCGCCAATTGCCTCGCTGAATTATCTGCTGTCGTCGCACGTATGGCGGCAGGACCACAACGGCTTTTCGCATCAGGATCCCGGGTTTATCGACCACGTTGCGAATAAGAAGGCCGATGTCGTTCGAATCTACCTGCCACCGGATGCGAATACATTGTTATCCGTTGCCGACCATTGCCTGCGAAGCAGAAATTATGTAAACCTGATCATTGCCGGAAAGCAGCCTGCGCCCGTATGGCTGAATATGGATGCGGCTGTGCGGCATTGCACGAGAGGGCTCGGCATCTGGGAATGGGCAAGCAACGAAGGCGGAAATCCAGATGTAGTGATGGCGTGCTGCGGCGACGTGCCCACGCTGGAAACCCTGGCGGCGGTTACGCTGCTGCGCCAGTATGTGCCGGATATTCGCATACGCGTCGTGAACGTAGTAGATCTGATGGCTCTACAGCCATCATCCGAGCATCCGCATGGCTTGCCGGACGAAGAGTTCGATGAAATTTTTACGGCGGACACGCCGATTATTTTTGCGTATCACGGCTATCCGCAACTGATTCACCGGCTGACATACAGACGCCATGGGCACGACAACATCCATGTGCGTGGATACAAGGAAGAAGGCACGACCACGACGCCTTTCGATATGACAGTGCTAAACAATTTAGACCGGTTTCAATTGGCATTCGATGCGATCCGGCGAATTGAGCGGCTGCATCCGATTGTTGAGCGGGAGCGGGACCGGCTGGCAGATAGCCATCAGCGGCATAGATCATTTGTCATGCAGTACGGCGAAGATATGCCGGAAATTCAAAACTGGAAATGGAGCGCTTGAACACCGGCGGCGCGGAGCAGCCCGTTCTCGCGCTCAATTGCGGATCTTCTTCGCTTAAATTTGGCGTTTACCTGTGCACCCCGGCGGGTAATGAGCTTCTTGCGGAAGGCGAAGCGGAGGAGATCGGGACGGATCACTCAACTTTTTGGTTCGGGAGGGGTGATGAACGGCAGCGCGAGCAAATTGAGCTTCCGGATCATTCGGCTGCGCTGTCCCGGGCATTTGCTGCCTTAAACGAACGAAACGTCCCCGCGCCTGCGGTGGTTGGGCATCGGTTCGTGCACGGCGGCCCACAGATTCGGGAGCACCAGGTTCTAAGGCCCACGGTAATGGAACAGTTACGGGCCGCAGCAGTTTTCGCTCCGCTGCACGTTCCGCCTGCGCTTGCCGTCCTGGAAGCAACACAACAGAAGTTACCGGAAGCGCCCCAGATCGTGTGTCTGGATACGGCCTTTCATCGCACGATGCCGGAGGTAGCGAAAGTGTATGCGCTGCCGGCCCGAATCCGCGAGCTGGGAGTAGAACGATATGGATTCCATGGCTTGTCACTCGAATCGGTTCTCGAGCAGTTAGAGCCGGTTCCCGAGCGCGTCGTAATCGCCCATCTAGGCAACGGGTCAAGTATTACGGCGGTTCGTAAGGGCGCATCGATGGACACGACAATGGGTCTGACTCCGACAGGTGGAGTGATGATGGGATCGCGTTGCGGTGACCTGGATCCAGGCATTTTTGTGTTCCTGATGCGGAATGGATTCGCAAGCGCGGATGAATTAGAAGCTGTGTTCAATGACGAGTCGGGCCTGCGCGGGATCTCTGAAAAAACGAGTGATGTGCGGGAACTCCTGAAAATACGCCCGAACGAAAAGAGCGCGGATCTCGCGCTACGAGTATTTTGCTACCAGGTGCGAAAGGCGATTGCGTCCATGGCGGCAGCACTGGGTGGATTGGAGCTGCTGATCTTTACAGGCGGCATCGGCGAGCATGCGGCTGAGCTGCGCGATGAGATCTGTACCGGGCTGGGTTTTATGGGCAGCTACACAGTGAAGGTCCTTCCGTCACAGGAGGATCTGCAAATTGCGCGGATCACGACGAAGATCGCTTCACGAGATCAACATAGCGCTTAATTGACGCGATGGTCGAACGCGATTCCGGGATGCCGAGCAGAGCGGTCCCGGCGAAATAGACGATTCCGAAGAGGCAAACAACCGCGATGGCGAGCAATAAAGGATGAGCGATTCCAACCGAAATTTTTACGGTGTAGCCGAGGCCCGCGGCGACTAGAGCAGTGAACCAGAGTTTAGCGGCGAAACCGGCCGATATTCCTACTTTGCCAATCCGGTCGCCAAGCGCGTGACGCAGGAGCGTAAATTCCACCCAGCCGGCAATGCCGGCGGAAGCGGTGAGTCCGGCAACACCCCATTTCGGGTCAATGCCAAGCCATTCCGGAAGGTATAAGGCAAAAATGACACCGAGACCGGTCGTCAGAATGACCCGGATGACGGCAAATCGCAGCGGCGTTTTGGTATCGAGCAGCGCGTAAAAGGCGGACGAGTACAGGCGGCCAAGCGAAGTGGCGAGCAACCCGACGGCGGAACCGGCCAGGACCGACCAGACATAGACCGCATTCGCGTGATTGAAGCGGCCGCTCTGGTATAGACCGGCGGCAAGCACATCGCCAAGGACCAGAAACGCGACAGCCGATGGAACGATGAAGAAGGCGATTCGCCTCAGGCCGGATGAAAGGCGTTTCCTCAGAAGAGAGGCGATCTCATCGGTAGTGCCCACGGCACTGGACATTGCAGGCAGTTCTGCGGCGGAAACGGACATGCTGAATAGACTGACCGGAAGGACGGAAATGATTTGGGCGTAGCCCAAGGTTGAGACTGCGACCGCGCCCAGGAAACTGGCGATCATCTGATCGACATACGCACTGATCTGCACGACGCCTCGGCTGACGAAGACCGGGCCGAAATTCCGGATGACAGTCCTGACGTTCTCGGAGCGGAAGTCCAACGCTGGCCAGAAGTCAGGCAGCAGGCGGAGAACGCTTGGCAGCTGAACCAGGAATGTCAATACGCTTCCAATCACGGAAGCCCAAGCGAGATAGACGACGAGCTGCTGCGGATGTGAATGGGTTCCAAATAGCACCAGCGCGGAAATCATGGTTGCATTCATGGCGATTGGCGCCGAATAGGAAAGCAGAAAGCGGCGATGGCTGTTGAGTACTCCCAGACACCAGGCGCTCATTACTAAAGCTCCGGCACCCGGAAAAAGAATACGGACCAAACGAATCGTCAATGTGCGATCTTCGCCCTGGAATCCGGGTGCGATGGCATCGACCAGCAGGGGAGCCACCAGAATTCCTATTAGCACAAGAACGGAGGAAACACAGGCCAGCGCGCCGAAAACGGCCGCGGCGAGATCCTCGGCCTCCTGGTCTTCCGTTTTTGCCCGAAGCTTTGCATACACCGTGATAAATGCAGCCGAGAGCACGCCTTCGCCAAACAGATTGCTCAGCAAATTTGGAATCCGGAAAGCGGCTCGGAACGCCCCGGCCACCGCCGAGTTACCGAAGAAAAAGGCGATGGCACGCTCTCGAGCGAGGCCGGTGAGACGAGTGGCGAGAATTCCAAGAGCTACGCGAGTCGAACCACTCAGAGCACCGGGCCGCAGGTTGGCAGGCCCCACAGCTACTTGGGTAACAGGACCCGCGGTTTCCGTTTCCACCGGCCCAGGCGGCACACGGCGGTTTGGACGGTGCGAAATACGGATGCGAAGTTGCAAATTCTGGATCTACTGCTTTGAGGTTAACAGCCACGGTCTTGAAAGCGGAATCAGCGCCATCTAGCCAAATAGCCATGAGCACGATACGGTGAAGGGATGAGTCAAGGGCCTATTTCCGCTTTCATCAGAAATCATTTCCGTCACTTTAATGCGGCGACTCTGGTGGAAGCTGCCGATGCATACATCGCGCATCTAAGCAAAGGCGGCAAAATGTTCCTGACGCTAGCTGGCGCGATGAGCACGGCCGAGTTGGGGATCTCGTTGGCCGAGATGATCCGGCAGCAGAAGATCCATGGAATATGCTGCACGGGCGCGAATCTGGAAGAAGACGTGTTCAATCTAGTGGCGCACGATTCTTACGAACGCGTACCGCACTGGCGCGACTTGAAGCCTGAGGACGAGCAGGCGCTGCTGGAGCGGCACATGAATCGCGTCACCGATACCTGCATACCGGAAGAAGAAGCGATGCGGCGGATCGAAGGAGTGATTCTGAAGGAATGGATGGCCGCGGACGAGCGGCGAGAGCGCCTATTTCCGCATCAGTTTTTTTATCGTATTCTGCGATCGGCTGAGCTACAGAAAAGCTTTCAGATTGATGTGAAGAATAGCTGGCTGTACGCAGCCATGGAACGCGATCTCCCTGTGTTCGTACCCGGATGGGAAGATTCGACGCTCGGGAACATGTACGCGGGCCACTGCATTTCAGGCGATGTGAAGAATGTGCACACGGTTCGCACGGGAATCGAGTACATGATGGAGCTCGCGGACTGGTATACGAAAAAGGCGAAGCGATCATCGATCGGTTTTTTCCAGATTGCCGGCGGCATTGCAGGCGATTTTCCGATTTGCGTAGTTCCGATGCTCCGGCAGGATCTGGAGCGCAGAGATACGCCGCTTTGGGGTTATTTCTGCCAGATCAGCGATTCGACAACAAGTTACGGATCGTATTCGGGAGCCATTCCGAACGAGAAGATCACCTGGGAGAAGCTGGGAATAAATACGCCGAAGTTTGTGATTGAGTCAGATGCCTCGATCGTGGCGCCGTTGCTGTTCGCGACCGTACTGGGATGGTGAGGCGGCTTGGTATCTTGAAGTAGTTCGCGGACTGCGGTGAGGTGCGAGAGCGGTTGAATCGGGCGGTCTCGAAAACCGTTGAACCTTCACGGGTTCCGTGGGTTCGAATCCCACCCTCACCGCCAGAAAA
>DATIMA010000272.1:0-7448 GCA_035475915.1 Bryobacteraceae bacterium | reverse complement strand
TTGCAGGTCACTCAGGGTGCTTTGTATCCCGCCCTCCACCGCTTGGAGCAGCAAGGCTGGATTTCGGCGGAATGGCGCAAGACCGAAACCGGTCGCGAGGCGAAATTTTATCAACTGACGAAAGCCGGCGCGGCGCAGCTTGAAAAAGAGTTAGCGCAGTGGGAGCGCCTGTCAAGTGGCATCGCTCTCGTGATTCGGATGGTTTAGGAAGGCGGCATGGGAAAGCGGCGGTGGCGCGACGTTCTGCGGATGCGGGTCCGTTCCCTGTTCCGCCGGAACCAGGCGGACCGTGCGCTGGAAAAAGAACTACGCTTCCACCTGGACCAGGCTATCGAAGAACAGGTCGCGCGCGGATTATCGACCGATGAAGCACGCCGTGCGGCCTTGAAAGCTATGGGCGGAATCATGCAAATTCAGGAGGAGTGCCGGGACATGCGCCGAACGAACTTCATCGAGAATCTTAAGCAGGACGTGCGATACGCCGCGCGGATACTGGCGAAGACTCCTGGCTTCACTGTCGTCATGGTGCTGACTCTGGCGCTCAGCATTGGGGCGACCAGCGCGATTGTGAGCGTCGTCAACGGCGTGTTGTTACGGCCGCTCCCGTATCGGGATCCGAACAGGCTGGTCCGGATCTTTACCAGCAGCCAAGGGTATCCAAAGTTTCCAATCAATCCAAACGATTTTCGCGATTTTCGGGCACGCTTGCACAGCTTTGAATCCTTTGCTGCCTATGTACACAACGATCTGCAACTCGCGGGCACTGGTCAAGCGGTCCGGCTTTCCGGCTTTCAAGTAACGGCGGGTTTCTTTCACGTGCTGGGCTGGAAACCGGCCATGGGGCGCGAATTTGACCGCAATGACGAGGTACCTGGAAGAGGGGCCATCGCGATTGTGAGCGACAGGATCTGGCGGACGCGGTTGGGGGCCCGCAGAGATGCAATCGGCCAGAAAATCGTGCTGAACGCGGTGCCGTACACCATCGTCGGCGTAATGCCCGCCCGGTTCGAGCACCCGGGCAACATGTATCACGCGGTAGCGTACGGCGACCCAGTGGATGTTTGGACCCCGTTCACGTCGTTTGGGAATCCGAACGATCGTGGAGGACACTTTCTGGACGGCATTGCTCGCTTACGGCCGGGCGTAACGGCCGTGCAGGCGCAAGGCGAAATGAACGCGGCCATGCAGCAGCTCGCGCGGGAACATCCGGACGGCGATACCGGATGGAACGTCCTAGTCATTCCGCTCACAAAAGAGATCGTCGGCCGCAGCGAGCGTCTGTTGATGGTTCTGCTCGGCGCAGTGGCGCTGGTGCTGCTGCTGGCATGTGTGAACGCCGCCAACCTGCTGCTGGCGCGTGCAACGGCACGCCAACGCGAGATTGCAGTCCGGGCCGCGGTGGGAGCCGCACGGCCACGGCTGATACAGCAAATGTTAACCGAGAGCATACTGCTGGCGATGGCGGGAGCGATGCTTGGGGCGGTCCTGGCAGTGGCCGGCGTAAAAGCGCTGCTTGCTCTGCTGCCCACCGATTTTCCGCGTGCCGGGGATATCCACGTGGATACGCCAGTGTTTGTTTTTACATTGCTGATCGCCCTGGCGACTGGCATCTTTTTCGGCATTGTTCCGGCGTTGCGAGGGTCGCGGGCGGACTTGCGAGAGGCGCTGCACGAGGGCGGCCGCAGCGCAACCAGCAGCCGCTCCACACTCCGTTTGCGCAACGGACTTGTGATTAGCGAAGTAACGTTAGCGTGTGTCCTTTTGATCGGCGCCGGACTCATGCTGCGGAGCTTTGTCAACCTGCTGCGAACAGACCCTGGTTTCCGCCCGGAACAGGTTGTGACGGCAAGCATTTCGCTCCCGGAGGCGAGCTATAAGGACAATAAAGCGATTGCCGGGTTTTACGAGCGGCTGCTACCGGAAATCCGCAACATGCCGGGCCTGAGCGCGACCGGCGTTTCGTCTGACCTGCCCTGGACCGGCTGGGATGATAACGCGGGTGGGTTTCAGATTCAGGGCGAAGTGCCTCTGCCTCACGAATCGTTCGACGCCAGGTATCACATGGCGACGCCCGGGTACTTCCGCGCAGTCGGCATCCCGATTGTTCGCGGGCGGCCCTTTGACGAGCATGATAGTGCAGCCAACAGACCTGTACTGATCATCAACGAGGCTATGGCGAAATACTGGCGTCACGGTGACGCGCTTGGTGGGAAACTGACCTTCAACGACCACCCGAAAGAAAAGGATTGGCTTACGATCGTTGGCATCGTTGGAGACGTGAAGGATACTCCAAATAACGCCGGCGCTAAGCCCGCGTTCTGGTGGCCCATGCTCCAGGAACCGTTTCCGCTGGCGGCGAACTCGTCCATCGCGATTCGCTCTCCCCTGCAGCCGAAGTTGGTGGCCGACAGGCTCCGTGCCGCGGTTCGCGGACTCGATCCCAGTCTTGCTGTTTCCGGCGTTCGCACGCTGGAGCAGGTGGCCGCCGGAGCGTACTCAACTGCGCGGTTTGCGTTCGCCCTGATAGGTCTGTTCGCAATACTGGCTCTCTCGTTGGCCGTAATCGGAACCTACGGAGTGATTGCCTATTCCGTCAGCCAGCGGATTCAGGAATTCGGAGTGCGTATGGCTCTTGGCGCCAGATCGTGGGACGTCATGCGCAGTGTGCTGGCGAACGGGATGAAACTGACCTTGGCAGGAATCGCGTGCGGAATTGTGCTGGGCTTGGCGCTCTCGCGCCTGCTCGGGACTCTGCTGTACGGAGTGAGTACCGCCGATCCGGTCGCGATTGGAGCCACGTGTGTAGTCGCGATCCTTTTCGCCGCCCTCGCCTGTTATGTTCCGGCAATGCGGGCGACCCGAGCCGATCCGATGAGAGCCTTGCGCGCTGAATAAAACTGAGCCTGAGCGTAATCGACGGTTCGTCCGGGCCCTGATGGGCCTGGCGGCGCCGAACGGAGCCAGCGTCGTCGGTTTCAACTAGAAACCGGACATGCTCCCGGCGTCACAACTTTCCAACTTTAAATTTCGGCATTCCTTGTAGGCATTTACATTCAGATTTGCCGTCCTCGGCTTCGTTCACCCCGTCCAATCGGATCATGACTAGCCGCGAACTCCGCAACCAGCGTCGCGCCGCCGAGCGTAGCGCTAAAAAACTGGAATATCGCCAGAACCGTGTGGCCGCACCCTCCCGGGTCGCCGCTCCGGAAATCACCTTCGCTCCCAATCCCGACCTTCTCGACGAGTTCAGTCCGGAAGATCAGACCGAGATGATGGCCCTGCGCGCTCGCGTCCATGCCCGCGCGGGCCTCCGGCCCGACCCACCGGATGAGCCCGCGCTCCGCAGCGAGGCGAAGACTCAGGAAAGACCCGGGCCCACCGGACCGCGCAGTGCTCACGGCAAAGCCACGTCCAGCGGCAATTCCCTCAAGCACGGGCTCGCTTCCGGCCGCGTGATTGTGCCCGGCGAGGACCCGGCCGAGTTTGAAGCGCTGCTCGAAGATCTCCTTGCCGAGCACTCTCCCGCCACTGCGACCGAACAACTGCTTGTAAAGGAAATGGCGCAATCGTACTGGCTCATGCAGCGCGCCATCCATCTGCAGAACCAGGCGTTCACGGAAACCCGCGTTGACGTGCCCAAGCTTGCCTTGTTTATGCGCTATCGCACCACCCATGAGCGCGCCTTCTATAAAGCCCTCAACACGTTGATCAAGCTCCAGACACAACGTCGCAAATCCGATCCCGAGTTCGTTTCGCAGAGCCGCCGTTCAACCCGCCGTCCATCCGGGTTCGTTTCGCAAAAGGCTCCTTTTACCGCCGTTTCTTCGTCTTCTTTGTTGTATGCTGAAACGCCAGATGCGGCCAAACGTCCTGAAATGGAATCCGGAGCTTGAAACTGAGCCGCGCGGGTCAGTAAACGGGGTTGGCATCACAAACGTATGAATAAACTGATCGCTCTATTGTTTTCAGCCGCTCTGTCCGTTCACGCGGCGGATCTCAGCGGCGCATGGGAAGTCCGCGTTTCAGGAGGACAGCTCAATGATGCCCGGCGCGTGAACATGACTCTCAAGGACGGTAACTACGAATGGAAGTTCTTCGGGAGCCAGTTTGCCGGAGTTCCCCAAGGAGACTCCATCACGTTCCACTGCACGGAGGATGGCAAGCCTTGCGGAGACTTAACGGGCCGTATCGCAGACGCTGCTATTTCCGGTCAGGGCACCATTGATGGCATCGCGATCGAGTGGTCCGCACGCCGGCCCGCACCGCGCCCGGCCTCTGGACCAACGCGCCACGAGTTCACCCCGACCGTTTTCTATAGGGAATTTTCAGGTCTGAAGCAGCCTGTATTGCGCCTTTTTCCCGGCGACAGCGTACACACGCAAACGGTAGACGCGGGCGGTAGAGATGCTGCCGGAGCACACCGCGTATTCGGAGGCAACCCCCTGACCGGGCCTTTTTATATCGAAGGCGCGATGCCGGGGGACACCCTGGTAGTGAAATTCACGCGCGTGAAGCTGAACCGCGATTCGGCGGAGAGCGGGGATGGCGTTGTGGGAACCGCTCTCGACCCCTATCAGTTCCGCGATCAACCCAAAGTAGAGAAGTTCGATTCCACCTGGAAGCTCGATCGCGAAAATGGCGTGGGTTCGTTGAAGAATCCGACCGAGCGGTTGAAGAACTATAAAGTGACTCTCCAACCGATGATCGGTTGTATCGGGGTGGCGCCGTCCGCGAGCCAATCCTTCCGCGCCGGGTATCTGGGCAATTGGGGCGGCAACATGGATTACAACAAAATTGGCGAGGGCACAACCGTGTTCCTTCCCGTGAACGTGCCGGGCGCGTTGCTCTTTGTGGGCGACGGACACGCTCTGCAGGGCGATGGGGAACTGGCCGGCGATGCGCTGGAAACTTCCATGGACGTTGAATTCACGGTGGATGTCCAGCAGGACACCCATTTGCAGGCGCCCCGGTTCGAGAATGACGAATACATCATGACCAGCGGTATCGGAAACTCGATGCAGCAGGCTTTACAGGAGGCAACCAGCGGCATGTCGCGCTATCTGGCGGACCGCTACAAGCTGAATCCGGCAGAAATTGGAATCGTGCTGGATACTGCGATGAAATATGACATTGCCGAAGTGGTCGACCCGCAGGTGCATATCGTCGCGAAGCTGCCGCGGAAGGCGCTGGAAGGACTGAAACCGGAGTAATTGGCTGTAGCTCGACTTCACAAGATGTTAATCGCACGCGCCGCCACAATCGCTAGCGTGCCCAGCGAAATCGCGCTCTGTACCATCATCAGCATCTTGGCCCAGCGCGAAAGCACAGGTACATCGGTGGGAGAGAACGCGGTGCTGGTGTTGAACGCCAGGAATAGATAATCAACGAACCCGGGCTTCCACGCCTGATCGTCCTTCATCATCATCTGCGGAAACAGGAATGCGCCCTCCGTGTGCGCGGGGCGAAGATCGCGTGCATGCGGCCCTCCGGCATCCAGCCGCCAGTACCAGCAGGCAAAGACAAGAACGTTGCTCAGCCACAAACCTGCTGCCGAACGAAGCAGCTCCGCCGGCGTCTGCCGCTTTCCGGGCAGACCGGCAATCAACGTTCCAAGCGACCAGACAAGCGCAAAAGTGATCACGGCCGAGCTGACGAATCCGAGAACGTGAGCAAGCCTCGTGTTTCCCATCCGGTGAGACACGATGGCCGGAATTAACAAGATTACGACGACGACCAGCAGAAGCCAGCTCGGGCCCGCCGTCAGTTCGTCCGGCAAGACCAGGTAAAGGCCGCCCATAGCCAGTAACGCCAGAATAGCCGGCCAGCGCGGCTCGGCTTGGATCGGAGCGCTTAGCAATGAATTGTCTTCTGCCATACCTCATCCAGCCCGTCCACGCACGCGATCCAATGAGTGTTCGATACCTGATGCGCGTCAATGTGGTGCATCTGCGCTGCGTTCCAGCCGGACCCGCTCCCCGCGAGAACGGGCGAGCGGAGATGCTCCCGCTCCGAGTAGCAGGTTTCTGTCAAAGACGTGATTTCAAAAGCCCGTACGCAGTGCCCGTAGCTGGTCGAGCAATCCTGCGCGAATCGGATGATAGCCTCACCGTTCACAAGAACCTTGCCGGCCGGCCGCGCAATGCCCGGATTCGAGATAACGACGGGACTAAGCGGATGCTCCGTCCAGCCGCCGAACAACTCGCGTGCGTACCCCAGGCGCAGGGTGTCATGCCGGCCGTTTGGATCGCCCCAGAACATCCACCACATGCTCCGGTGTCGAAAGACGCAGGGATCGACACACCGCTCGTCTGTAAACTGCCCGGCACATTTCCAGGTGAAAGGAAAATCTATTGCGCGGTAAACACGCGCACCGCCGCCGCGATAGCATTCCGGAATCAGCAAAAGCTCGTTCTGAAACGGCGTCAGATACGGATAGGACAAATGAAACGGCTCTGCCAGGACAACGCATTGATAGGTCCACTTTATTCGATCATGGCTAACCGCAAGCCCAATCTCTCCTTTTCCGCTGCGGCGGTTGAACACTTCAAAAAACATGTACCAGACGGCGTCAAGGCAAACCATGAACGGGTCGGCGACAAACTGCGCGGGAACGTCACTCACATCGGCGGCGGTGAGCACCGGATTCAAGGTGGCGGTATCGGGAGCCAGACGGAAAACATCGTCACCGGAATAAATACCTATGGACCAGTTGTCATAAGCCATACTGAGGCAGGCATCCCAATCATAGTTGAGGAAAGGATTGGGGAACTACCCAAGGGATCAAACTTTCAGGTCGCGGACACGCTAGGATAGGCGAGTGTCCGAACGCTAACGATGATTGGCAAGACACTGCGCCACTACCAGATTGTGGCCAAAATCGGCGAAGGCGGCATGGGTGTCGTGTACCGCGCGACAGACACGCACCTGGATAGAACGGTCGCGATCAAGGTCCTTCCCCAGGAACTGCTGCACAATCCCGAAAGAAGGCGGCAGTTTGTGCATGAGGCGAAAACCGCCTCCTCCTTAAACCACGCAAACATTGTGACGATTTACGACATCGATTCCGAGGATGGGATCGACTTTATCGCCATGGAATATGTTCCCGGGCAGACGCTGTTCAGGACCATTGCACATACCGGCTTACCTTTGCACGAAGTCCTACGGTATGGAATACAGATTGCCGATGCCCTCGCCGCCGCTCATGCCGCCGGGGTGATTCATAAGGATCTGAAGCCGAGCAACATCGTAGTCACCGATCACGGCATTGTAAAGCTACTCGATTTCGGTTTAGCCACCCTGGTCGAGCCCCCGGATGCTCCGGAAAACATCGCAACTCAAAGCATCGTTACACGATCGCAGCTCACGGTTTCCGGGACTGCTCCGTATATGTCTCCCGAACAGGCCGAGGGCAAGAAGGTGGACGTGCGGTCCGATATCTTCTCGTTCGG
>DATIMA010000271.1:0-18745 GCA_035475915.1 Bryobacteraceae bacterium | reverse complement strand
GTGAGTTTCGGCGCACTCCGCGTCTGGTTCCACAAGCGCCGCGAATTCGTCGCAGGCAGCAAGCGCCTGCAGCGGAGTATTCGCATTCAGATCCTGCCAGCTACAGACATCCCAAGCGTGATCCTGCTTCAATCGCTCTTTCAACATTTGCAGAACGCCCGCGGAATATGCGTGCGCGATTCCGGGCTCCAGGTAATCGGAAATCCCAGACCCAATCAACGTCAACTGCCGCTTCCCATTCCATTCATGACGGAAGCACGGCAATATCGCGGCTATTTCATTGCCATTTCTAAACACGAAAGTTTGAAGCTGCCCACTTCCAAAATGCGACCACCACGTCAACAGCCAGTCGGGAAGTTGAAACGGTGTCACTTCGGGCAGCCTTTCCAGGAAACAGGACCACTCAGCCGCGAACCCCAAAAGCTCCCGGGAGTCCTCAATCAGTTCGAGGCTCAACATCCGGATCAGGTCTGCTTAACTTCCGGACAACTATTGTCCAGTACTCGCAGCGCCTCACGATATCCGTTCAATGTTCCGACATCCACGTAAGATTCACCGGCCCTGATCCCGTAGGCACGGCCGCCGCGCGCCAGATATTCGTTAATCAAGGTTCCGACATACTCATCGCGCCGTTGAACCCAAAGTTCGTGAAGATCGTTCAGAACATATCCCGGCATCTTCATGGCGCCCCAAACCCAGTTGGTTGCGGGAGAGGGCTGCTTTACTTGCACTTCCAGAACCTCGTCGCGCTCGTTCGTCATCACTGCGTCGAAATGCTCAGGGTGCTCGACGGGGAAGAGCAGCAAACCCAATGCTCCTTCGGGCAGCGATGCGAGCCCATTCTCGGGAAACCAGATGGTATCCGGAAGGCCAATGCACACGTGTTCGTCGCGGGGTATCAGTGGCAGTGCCTGGAAGATTGCATCGCAAAGACCGGCGGGCTTGGGCTGCATTGCATAGAAGATGGCGGCCGACAGGGCATGCCCTCCGAAATAGTTCAGGATGTCCGACTTCCCCGGCGAGATCACGAAGCAAATCTTGCGCACCCCGCCCTTGACCATCCGTTCAATAAGATATTCACTGACGGCCCTGGGCCGCTCGCTGCCGCCATTGAGAAAGCTGCCGACCGGCAGAAGTTCCTTCGAGAATGCCAGGGGCTGAATACGACTACCCATTCCGGCGGCTGGAATAATACCCCACATTTCAGGCTCCTTTCGCGTAATTGTCCGGGAAAGCTTCACCGTCGCTGGTCGGCGATTCAATGAGCTGGATGAGCCGCTGCGCCCGGACCTTTGCCGTGTGACAGTCCAGCGCCCGCTGCCGTGCTCGCGCGCCGATTCCATTCAGGATCGACCGGTCTTTCGTGATCGCCGAAATCGCTTCCGCGCTGGAACCGGCGATCAGGATCTCTTCTCCTGGTTGAAAAAAACAATCGAGTCCAGTCCACCAATCGCTGAGCACTGCCGTGCCGCACGCCGCGGCTTCAAATAACCGCCCTGACGGACAATAGCCGAATGCGGCCATGGATCCACGCGTGATATTCAGCGTAAGTGGCGATGAGGAGTAGAAGGTGGGGTGATCGGGAGGTGCGATGTGATCGAAGTAGCGAACATTCTCCGGCCACAGATGAGCCGTTGGATACATCGCTCCCCCAATAACAAAGTGACGTTCGGGCAGACTATGTGCCGGGTCGATTAGTAAGTTTTGTAAGAACGCTTGCCTATCCGCGGAATAGGTTCCCAAATAAGATAGATCGGCGCTGAATTTGGCCGAAGTCTCGACCTGGCTGTAAATCTCGGGATCAACCCAGCCGTACAGCGTGGATGCGGTTCGAGCCCCAAGCTTGCCTCGCAGGCCGTTGAGCGCCAGGCCGCCAGTGTAACTGAGAACCAGGTCAAAGCCGCGCAGACCCGTCGACGGAACGTAATCGACATGCTCGCCGCGGTCCAGGCGGCTGAGGGTGACCGGTGTATCCATGTCGTAGAACACTGACCGGGAGAGTCTCGATTCAAGCACCAGATCGCATGCGGCGGCTCCATCCGGGCAATACGATGTAACCATCCCCACGTCTGATTCCGCCAAAACCTTCTTAGCGAGTGGCAGCACTGCATCCCATTCCGAATAAAGGTGGAGCTCTGCATAGGGCAGCGTGGTTACGTCTCGATGCGAGGCGTAATACGGCGTATCGTGCTCAAAGAAGTGAACCTCATGTCCAAGCGCACGTAAGGAGCGAAACAAGCTCCGCAGCAGAGTCGCATGGCCGTTGCCCCAGGCTGAACTGACGGCAAGGCCGAAGATGGTTATGTTCATGCTGAAGGCTGAAGCGTGTTCTATCTCCTCTTGAACTTGTAAAAGAACTCGAGGCTCACATTGCCATTAAAGTCACGCAGGGCAACCGCGGAGAGCCTGGAAGTGAAATCCCACTCGACGCGTACGATTTCCGAATTGGTCTGGCTGACATCCGTTATGTAGGTAAAGGTAATATTGCTGGCAATCTTCTGCTGTAAAGTAACGCGCGCAGTAGGCTGCCCATTGCTGCCCGCAAAAGAAGGATCAATCTTGAACTGCGTCAATCCGAACACCCGCTGCACTCGGCTGGCAAGCGGGTTTGCCACAGCTTGGCCCAGCACGGCCGATTCGCCCATCTGGCTCAGCGACTGTTGAGGAGGATTCGGTTGATGCGCCGCAATTACGGGATTAGATGGAGTTGTGTTCGTAGCCAGAAGCTGTACGATCTGCTCAAATGTCAGCGGCGGATCGGAACGGTAGCTCATTTTCAAATCGTCCATTGTCCCGGAGACTCCGATCACGACGTCGACCCCTTGCGTAATCGTCTCCAGCGAGATATCGAGAACAGGCTCTATGGAGTTTGGATCGTAGAAATTTACGGTTCCAGTGTTCACTGTGTAAGTGTTTCCGAAAAAGACGAGTTGGCCGTTGGTGACGTGCACCCGTCCGAGCATCCCCGGGTTTGCAGCAGTTCCGCGGACGGTCATGTCGGCAAAGACTTCCAGCCTGTTTGTATAAGTGGAAGAAACATGTAAATCCGGAGCGGTAAGAATCCGTATATCAAGCCGCATTCCCGCAAGCATTCCGGAAGGAGCCGTTGGCGTGGATGGCGGGGTGGAAGCAGTGGAGAGGAGCGACCCGGCATCGCTCGATGAATTGTAAGTGATGCGCTGAATTGTCACGGTGCCTCGCAGCAGGGAGCGCCGGCTGCTGCCGATCAGCCGAATGCTCGCATTGGAGGTGACGCTAACACCCGAATAGCGAACACGTACTTTATTTGCATTTGCCTGGAGGTTGTAGCTGAATACCGGCCCCCCATAGCCAATGAATCCAGCAACACTGATCTTTCCGCCGCCGCTTTCGGCAGTCAGCGTCTGGATGGTCGCGTTAGTGCCATTGAGCAGAATCACGCCGTTAGCGTTTGATAGTCCGTTCGGCGATTTCGTGTAGTTGATATTGGCATTCTTCAATACGAGCTGCCCATTTATAAGCGGCTGTGAAAACGTGCCGTGCAGGGTGGCGTCCATGGACACCGCTCCGGACGAATAGAAATCGCGGCTGATGTCCTGCAGTACACCCAAATCCAGGTTTGCGGCAAGTGTCAGGCCCATGGGATTCTTGCCGTTCTTCAGGTTGATTTCTCCACCCGCGGTAATGTTCGTTCCTGGTCCGGCGATGTGCAATTGCTGCACCCGAACAACGGACTGATTCATGGCGATTACAATAGGGCCCTGATTTTGCAATTCTGCGGTCCGGATCGGGGGCGCGCCTGTCGGTGAACTTTGCGGATTCGTGCGAACGTCCAGCCTGCTCAATTCCAACCGGCCATTCAAGCCGTTGACATCTAATAGCGGACCGTTCACAGAAGCCTGCCCCTCTACGAGTGCGTCGAACGCCGGCGGTGCGGTCGTGTTTCTGGATAAAAACGGAGCAATATTGGAATAGCGGATGTTCGAGAAGGTGAGGCTCGCCCGAGTCGGGTAATCGCCGCTCAGTTGAGACCTGCCGGACGCGTGAACCTGGCTCTGCGCAATATCCGAATCGAGGCGGAAATTCACGTTCTGGCCGGTTGTTCGAGCCTGAAAAGCAGCCTGGCCCAAATTCAGGTTGTCCACCCGAAGGCCGTTCGCCGCTGCATCGGCGTTTAGAGTGGATACCGCGATCTGCCGTTTTCCGTTATGCTCGCGCAAGCCGGCAGAGAGATCGGCGGCAACGTGCAGGGTGCCGGCAAAGCCTGGCTTGGCCTGCTCGACGTGCTCGATTTTCGCGAGCTGGATATCGGTGCTGCTCAGTTTCAGATTTAACGAACCGTTATTGAAATCATTCGCCGGGTGCGTGAAAGCGCCGGCTAAGGTGACGCTGCCGGCGGGAATATCCAGCTTGATGGACGGGATACGAATCCGTGTGTTCGAATAGTCCACCGCGCCCTGCAGCCGGTCAATCCGTTCCTGGTAAACGTCGGCTTTGGCCAGAGTGAAACTCAAGTTCGCGGAAGGCGATTGCAAGGTCCCGCTCACGTGCGCATCGGCCGAAAGATTGCCGCTTACCGGAAGAGCACCCTGCCCGGTAATCTGCAAAACCTTGCCAATTGCTAGATTCCGGATAGAGGCATCGGCCGTTGTCGTGTAATTTTTCGTTAGCGAAGTGCGCCCGTTCACGTGAACGTTAGAACCGGCGAAATCGGAAACAAGGTTGTAATTCGCCGCGCCGTTATTGGTACGTACGCTCCCAGTGAGATTACCCGCGCTCTGATTCTGCACACGCAAGCCGGTTGCGGATAAGTCTGCAGTTATCGTGTCGAGAACGAAATTGGTTTGTTTCCCGGATTTTTGCAGGTCCGCGGCAGCGCTGGCGGTAAGTTGGATCTCACCGGCAGCGCCCGGGCTTCTCTCCTGCAACGGTTTGATCTCGGCCAACTGAATATTTTGGGTGGCAAGCTGAAGCTGCGCGTGTCCGGTGGTAAAGCTGTTCACCGGGTGCCGGAACGTGCCATTCGCCGTAGCGCTCCCGCCCGCGGTGTCCAGTTCCAGGTTTGTGATCGTAATCAGTTGATGACTTAGATTCATCCCGCCGTACAAGCGCGTGAACGGCTGTTGATAGGCGCTGCCGTTCAGCACTTCAAGCGTTGCATTCCCAAGTGGATCGCCATAGGTTCCGTTGACATGAACGTCCGCTGTAAGCTGCCCGCTCGCCGGTATGGAAGATTCACCCGCTAGGCCAAGCAAGGCCGCTACATCTCCGTTGCGAACCGTCAAATCTGCTTTCAAGGGCGAGGCAGGCGCCGGCTTCCACTTCCGTAAGCCAATAAGGGCATCAAAATTAGCCTGCAGTCCTTTTCCGGTGACTAGGCCATTTTGGACAGAAGCTTCGGTACGAGATGCGGCCAGATCGAGCGAGAATTGATCGAGCGGCCGTTTTTCTATCGAGAAGTGAGTGATGGCCGTGTGCCCGGCGATGTTAGGCGCAGACAGATTACCGGTAATTTCCGCGCGCGCTGTTAACGTACCGCCGCCCCGGAGCGATACCGGCAGTGAGCTTTCCGGCTTGGATGACGCAAAATTGACGGCCGGGAGAAAATCATTCAGGTTATGCGAAACAAGATTGATGTCGATGCGCTTGTTTAGCGAGCCGGACAGATCGATCCGGGTGTTGGGCATCGCGATATAGGATTGCCCTAAATCCACTGCACCCGTGGCGCCGCGGTAGGTTGCGTTGAGGCGGCCGCTCACAGGTACTCCGCGCGTTCCTGGCACGATCGACAGCTTGGCTTCCGCGTTGTACCCAGTGGCCCCCTTCGCTTTCAGATCGCCGCGCGCCTTAAGTGAGCCATCGATAACGCCCGCGTATCCCAGATGCTTGCCCGTAAAGACGGCCGCAAGCACCGGCAGCGAGAAATTGCGCAAAGTGCTCTCCAGACTCACTAATTGCATTTTTTCTACAAAGACTTTCGCCGCAAGATCGCCGCCCAAAGCTTTCAGGTTCAGGCCATCCAGACTGATCAGGTAGGGATCTGCGTGGAATGGCGAATACAGGTTCAGGTTGGAGACCTGCGTCGTTCCGCTGCGGAGGGCGAGGCCCTGCGAGTTTATCGTCCCGTTTACTGAATAATTTCTTTGTGCGTCCAGTCTGGCGGTTCCGCTTGCCAGGAGATCTCCGTTCACTTGGATGGAGGAGACCTTCATTAATCGCGACAATTGCCGCAGCGCGAGGTCGGCCTTGAACGTAACCGCGCTATTCTTTCCCGGCTCAAGGCTGCCCGATGCCTGAACGGTAGTTTGACCGAGCGATGCATGAGCGGTTTGCAAGTGTACGGCTTTGCTCTGCTGGTCCATTTGCATCGCCAGCTCCGCCGTCAGCACCCTCGGTGCGCCCGCGGCGTTAGCATCCATTGGCAGGTTCACACTGCGCTGAATTTCCGGCAGCGAAATATTGGCATTCAAATGCGCCGAGATCACCGGCGTATTCACATTCTCCAGTGCGGCTGTCAGCTCAATCCGCGATTGCGGAGTAGTGACCCGGGCGTTCGTCACCCGTACGGCGTCCTTACCGAGCGTTACCGGGATGTTAACGTCGGCATGAAGCGGCGGTTTGCCGCTGGATGCCAGCAGCAGCGGGCTTATGGAAAGATTCCCTTGATATCCGGGGTTCGCGAAGTCATAATCCAGCAAGACCCGCAGATTTTCGCCGCGCGCGTTGAAGGATGCCTTTTCTTCCGCAAACTCCAGCAATCCGTTCTTCAGCTCGAACTTGTTAACCGCCAAGTCGATCACCGTTTGCAGGGTTGAGTTGTTGCCACTCGATTTGCTTGGATTCTTCGGCTGCGGAATATTGGTCTTTCCATTCGGAAAAACAATGAGATCCGCCTCTGGTTTTTCAATTCCCAGGTAAGATAGGCCCGCGATGTTTTTCCATCCGGAAAACAGCTTCAGATGAGCCTCCAGCAATTGCACTCGCACCAGTGGGTCGGCCGTTTTCGGTTCTGTTCCATGCAGAACGAAGTCGCGGATGCGCACGGTTAAATGCCAGAGGTCAAACTGGAACGATCCAATCTCGACGACCCCGCCGGTGGACTCTTCCGCAACCGCAACAATTTTGTTCTTTACAAAGTTCGCGAACCATCCGCTTTGCAGGATCAGAATCGCGGCGATGACCAAGATCACAATCAGGCCCGCGATACTGCCGGCAACCGTCAGCAGGATTTTCTTCGTTCGCCGGGTCACTTCAGGCCTTCCTCGTGAAACACAATCTTTGCGTCGCCGCGCTGCTGATCAAGCCAATCGAAGAACAGCTTATTCACTTGCTCGCCGGTAATGATGTTTCGTGCGTCGCCGTGAAGGTCGTCAACCGATTCCTTCGGATGCGCGTGGCGCAGGGCGGCTTCATGTTGGTCGTAGTAGTCATTAACCTCCCGATCGCTCACCATCACGGCGGGCTTGAAGCGCACGTCAATGAACCGCAAAACGGTCAATTGCCATTTAAATTCGGTACGCAGCTCATTGTTGGTGAGTCCATACCTGGTTAGAGCCTGCTCAAAAGCCGCTTGCGATTTGTATTTTTGCTTTTCGAGGCGATCAAGCTGCTGATCGGCTTCCTGATAGGTGGCCTGAGGATAATCGCCTAATCTGATTTCACGCCGAATCATGGCCTGGTTGATTAAGCGGTCCGCCGCGGCCTTCCGTGCGGCAGGTCCGAAGTTGAGCGGCTGCCCGTTGAGGAAATCCGTCACCCGGATATCGCGCCTGATGTCACTGTCTTTGATCACCGAATTTCTCACAATGATCGCGATTCTGTCGATGATTACCGCCTGTGCAATCATTCCCGTTATGAGCAGCATGGAGACAGGCAGACATCGCATCAGAAGGCCTGCCCGATAGAGAAGAAGAACTGGAAATGGCTCAATTGCTGCGGCGTGGCGGTACATTCCGGCGTCGTGCCAAGTTGCGCGGATCCACAGCCAATCAAGTCCTGGATGGTTTCGTTTCGATTGAAGCCCAAATAACGCGGGGGATTCAGAGCATATGCGAAATCCACTCGCACGGGTCCCAATGGAGTCTTGTAGCGTATTCCAAATCCCGGCGCTTGCACCGCGTAGTTGAAATTCTGGTAGAACGCCTTTCCCGGAAGATTCGGATAAGTAACAACGCTCGGCTGCCGGTACGCTAAGGAAATGCCCCCGAAACTGGTGTAGACATTCCCCATATCCTCGAAGAGAACGCCGCTGATGTTGGGGCCAAGCAGGGGAAATCGAAGCTCAACTGTGTTGAAGAAGAGAGCGTTGCCTCCAATCGGGAATCCGGTCGGAGTGGCGGTCGGAGGTCCGGGCAATTGGCTCGCGGTGCCGATATCTCTCGGGCCGGCCTGATTATCGCCAAAGCCGCGCATCGAGACGCCGCCACCGCCGAAAAACCGTTCGGCAAGCGGAATGGAATCGAAGCTGGTCGTACCCGCGGGGATATTGAAAGGAAGAATCGCACCAATCTGGGTTTGCCGGGCAAGCACCATGTTGTGGCCGATGGGAGTGTAGGTGGCGTTCCGGGCCAGCACCCGCGTGAAATTGCGCTGCGACCCGAAGAAGTTCCCGGCAATGCCGGCATCCACTGTGTTCCAGAACCCGCGGTGCGCATCGGCCGGATTATCGCGGTGATCCTGAATGTAGCTGGCCGATAAAATGCCTATGCGAACCGGTTGCAAGTAGAGGGGAATCAAGAGTGACGGAATCTGTATGTTGCCGGTGCTGACCCGGCGGTACGCAAACCGGAGCAAAAGAGTGGAAGCCCGATTGAATCGCTGAGAAGTCTGAACAGACGCTTCGGCGCGCCTTGAAGAGAACGTCTGAACATCTTGTGTCGTGTCATAGAGCAGCGAAAACGTCACGGTTCGATTCAGGGACCCAAGGAACCGCGGCACAATGTAGTTCAGCGATTCGCGCTGCTCCAGAGTGGAGTAGCGCGTTTGCAGAGAAACTGTCTGTCCCAACCCGCGGAAGTTCAGCCGGTTTACCGTGAAGGAGATCAGCGGCGAGACTCCCTTCAGACCGCCTGCACTCGAAAGGTTATTCGTCGTATGCCCGAATTGGCCCACCTCAAGACCGAAGCCGATATGGAATGAATACCGCGCTGCTTCATCGAAATCGTACAGGAGGTATTTATACTGATTCGTCCCATTGGGATCCTGGATGGCCGTTTCTACATTCGCGAAAACACCGAGATCGGTAAGCTGCCGGGCAATACTGTTCACCTTCAGCATCGAGATGGGCTCGCCCTCTTTGATTGTGTTGATATTTCGCAATACAAGCGACGGACGAGTGCGATAAAGGCCGGAGACAATCACCTTGCGGACAAACTCGCGGGGGCCCTCATTGATGCTGTAAGTCAGGTTTATGGTTTCGGGCTTCGGACCGGGCGTGGTTCGATAACTGAAAGCAGCTTTCGGAAAACCGTTCGAATAGTAGTATTCGAGAATCCTGTTTCGATCGGAAGCCACATCGACTTCCGCATACGGCTGGCCTTGAATGGAAGCCAGTTGATTGCGAACCGGTTCGATATCCAGCCGGTTGTTGCCTTCGATGTATAGATTGGATACGACCCACTGCTTCCCCGGATCGATGTGGAACGTAACGGCGATGTCTTGCGGCTTCCCCTTGTAGTTCGTCTGAACGGTTGAGGTCACTTTGACATCCTGGAACCCGTTGTCGCGATAGAGATTTGCTATTGCGTCCTGATCATTGTTTCGAAAGGCCTCACTATAGCGGCCGTTGCGCATCAGCAAGGTGCTGGTGTGGAGAAACATGCGCTCCCGCAGGGTATCGGGCGTGAAATACGTGTTGCCGTCGATACCGATATGGACCAGCTTGCGCCGGGGTCCGGTTGCGATGTAGTAGTTGATGACTTCCTTGTCATCCTTCTGCGGCTCTCGTTTGAAGGTAACGTCTACATCCGGATATCCCTTCGATTGGAAATAATCGTGAAGATTTTCCGCGCCCTCGGTGAGCAGGTCGTTATCAACCGAGCCCTCCTGGTAAACCGGAATGAACTGGCGCAGTTTTCCCTTCGACACCTTCGCTTCGAGTGTTTTTATTTCGACCTTCGGTCCCGCTTCGATCTCGAGCGAGGGCTTAGCGCGGCCCGTTTTCGGATCATAATTGAGCGAACCCAGAGTCACTGTGGTGGTCAGGCGATCTTTTTTCGCATACTTCTTCTGAATTCCATCGATACCTTTGTCCGTCAGCGCCGACGTTACCTGCCGCCATTTGTGAATCAGCGGCCAGCGCCAGCCCGTGGCGCCGATGATGGTCTCGTCCGGGAGTTTTGTTTCGCCCGTAATGATCGGCGTCGTGTATCGGGCGCGCTTCCCGGCATTGATCAGAAAGCGGATCGTCATTTGATGCGTGACGGGATCCTCGATAGTGCTCACCCCAACCGACGACTCAAACAGCCCGTTCTGCCGCATTTCCTCTTCGATGGTCTTCCGGGCGCCCTCAAGCGTTTCCTCATCGAATGGCGTTCCGAGGGTCAATTGCGAGTCGCTGATGATGACGGCGCGGCTGGGCGGGTCGTTTATCTTTCCCCGGACGCCCACGTGTCCGATAAAGCGCCTGGCTCGGGTGATGAAACGGATGGCGACGCCGTCCCCGCTTGGTTCGGCATCCACCTGAATGTCGTCGTAAAGGCCGCTTGCAAACAAGCGGTCGATTGTGGCCGCGACCTGGTTCGGATCAAGCGACTGGCCGACGCGCACAAGCTGCATGTTCTGCAGATCCTTGGAAAAAACCGGCTGATTCGCAGGCTCATATTCAACAGCGGTCACCAGCTTGCCACGAAACTCCTGCGCGCCAGTAACTACCGGAACGATAATTAATGCCGCGTAGAAAAGAAGCGAACGAGTGGCAAGCGCGCTTCTCATCTGTGCCGGTCAGACATCATGCTTTCGACGAATGACTGCGAGAGACTGGTTGGTGCTTCTGCCGTATGGCCCCCCTGCTGCTGCACTTCCTTGACGCACCTTCAATCCTGTCTGTTACAGATGGCTCAGAACCACTTGGCGGTGGGAACCGGCCCGTATCGGCAGGCGACCATATCCGTGAACGCCTCGACTGATAAATTGGATTCATAAGGCTAGTAGTTTTTCCAAAGTAGCTTTAAGCTTGACGTAAGCTCATCAATATAAGGACCCATGCGTTTAACATTGTCAAAGCTGTTGATTGCGCTTTCAGCTTGTTTGCTTGCAGGCGCGATTGCCCAGGCGGACTCCGTGACGGGCGATGGGAGTTGGCAGACCTGGTCTGCCAGCAATCTCTTCCAGGGTTCGAGTCCCACACCGGGCATCCCTTACTGGAACAACGGCTCCGGAGACGGTAGCCGCTACAATGTCGGCTGGTGTCTCACTGGCGGAGGGAATTGTGTAATCACCAGTCCGCCGGGCAATCTCCCGTATCTCGGACACAACGACGGCGGAGCCCCTGCCAACATCGAATTCAATGGCACTGGGTACGCGGTTACCGCCACGCTTGAGGCCACCATCACGAACTCCGGTCCGCTGGACACTTTCGGCTGGTACCGCATCAATGCAGACGGTTCCATCGGATCGCTGACTCCACTGTTTTCCGCATCCCAAGATGCTGGGACCGCGCCAAAAACATTTATGCCGGGTTCGCATACGTACGGGTTCTACATCGAACAGGATCAGGGTTTACGCGGCGATCCGTTCTCTTCGCAATATTTCTTTTTCATGAACAGCGCGGCAAACTCGGTTGCCGGGTTTCCGAACCCCAGCGACAATCTGCAACATTTCGCCGTGTTCAACTCCGCATCGGGCCCAGGCAACGCATTTTATATCGGAGCCGTGGATACCAGAGCGTGTGGGGCCGGTGTCACCGGTACCTGTGATTTACCGGATCGATTCGATTACAACGATTTCGTAGTGAAGCTGGATACCGTCAACACCCCGGAGCCCGGCAGCCTAGGCCTGCTATTAGGCGGCCTGGTTTTGCTTGCCGCGTTCCGCCGGCGCTCAAAACGTTCTGTAGGGATCGGGCACGCCCGATCCGATGTTGGAATGGATGGCACAGTCGCTACAGCGCGGGCGCGCGTTTCACTGTAACCGCATCGCCTGCAAACAGCGTTGGCGCTCCCGCCGCATACGCCGCTTTGTTGTAGCTGGTTACATCCTGCTTGAGCAGATTGTTAAATGCAGCCAGCCGTTCATTCATTTCCTTGGAGACTTCGGCCATCTTCTCGCGAAGCAGCGCGTTGGGCGGCTGATCGTAGGCCGACGCCAACTCACCGGCTATGTCCTCAACCCGCCCATGCAGATCGGCGAGCGCGTGAATATCGTCCTCGGCGACATTGTGTTGAATATCGGGATTGTAAACCGATGCCTTCGCGGCCTTCAATTTCTTGTCGAGATCCCCGGCCTGCGCTAAGAGCGATTCGTATTTTCCCGGCGTCTCGCTTTCAGCACCCGCACTCTTCTCAAAATCGGAGATCTGCCGCTCCATGCGCTCGATGCGCTCTATCATCTCGTTCAATGCAGCCATCTCGCTCCGCATCGCGAGAGCCGCCGCGGTTTGCGTGCGGAAGTCTTCGGCATTCAGATGAAGATTGGGGTCGGCGACGACACGCGTAGTTGTCTTTTGAGTCTGTCCGGCGGCTGTTACCGAAATCGTATACTCGCCAGGCAGCACGTCCGGCCCGCGCATATAAAACCGCATCCGTTCGGGTTCGCCCGCTTCAGGCGGTTCCGGCGGGATGGCCGATTCAAGCCGCCGGGTTCCGTCGTAGCGCAGATCCCATACGAAGCGGTTTATGCCTTCGTTCGACGGCCCATAACGGGTGGCCACGACATTACCTTTGTGATCGGTAACAACGATCTTTACCGGGCTTTCGTGGCGCGCTTTCTGCTCTGCGCTCGACTCCAGCTTACTTTTCAGCAAGTAATCGACCGTCGCGCCACTGGGCGCGTTCGGACTCGAAAACGAGGCAGGCTGGTCCTCATCTGTTTCCCAGCGGTGGAAGAGGATGCCGTCGCTTGCATCCAGCAGGTGAAAGTCATTAGCCGCAGGTTCCGCCGTCAGTTGTTCAAACGGCCGGATATCGTCGAATACGAATATGCCGCGGCCGTGCGTGGCCACTACCAGATCTCGCGAGTTCTTTACGAATTTCAGATCCCATACGGGCACGGTGGGGAAATTTGCTTTCACCTGTTCCCAATGCGCGCCTGCATCGCGCGAATAGAACAGACCCACATCGTTTCCCAGAACCAGAAATCCGCGCATGTTCGGGTCTTCGCGGACAACAGATGCGGGCGCATCGGGCAGGCCGGCGCTTATGTTCTGCCAAGACTTGCCGTAATCGCTTGTCTTATAAATATAGGCGTGCCGGTTATCAAGCTGATGGGCATCGAACGCAACGTAAGCCGTTCCGGCATCGAAGGGAGAAACACCAATCTGATACACCCGCGCCCACTCAGGCGCACCCGGGATCTGGCTATCCACTCGGCTCCAGTGCGCGCCGCCATCGCGAGTCACCTGGACGCATCCGTCATCCGTGCCAACCCAGATCACTTTCGGGTCAGTTGGCGCAATGCTAATGGAAAGAATGGTGTCGTAGTTCTCCGCGCCGCTGATGTCATGATCGACAGGGCCGCCTGAAACCACCTGCTTGCTCTTATCGTTTCGCGTTAAGTCGCCGCTGATGGGCGACCAGTTCTTTCCGCCGTCCGTTGACTTAAAGACGACGTTCCCGCCGAGATAAACCTCATTTGGATCAGTTCCGGAGACGGCGATGGGGCTGGTCCAATTGAACCGGTACTTCAAATCCGAGGGCGCGGTTTCTTCGACGCTGCCCAGATAAGGCCGCACGAAATGGGAGAGGTGAGTTCGCTTATCCAAGCGGACCGTGTATCCGCTCTGCGCGTCCGCGTAAATGATGTTGGAGTCGCTGGGCGCCGGAACGGCATACTCTCCATCGCCGCCTACGACCGTGTACCAATCGGCGTTGGCTACACCTTTACGTCCCAGATTCGTCGATGGCCCGCACCAGGCGCTGTTGTCCTGTAAACCACCACAGATCGTGAAAGGCGATTCCGAGTCCACCGCTGTCTGATAGAACTGCTCAATGGGCAGTCCATCCAGGAATCGCCAGGATTTCGCGCCGTCCAGGCTGAGAAAAGCGCCGCCGTCATTGCCTTGGATAATTCGGTCGGGGTCGTGCGGGTCGATCCAGATTGCGTGGTGGTCCGGATGGACGCCGCGGTCGGCCAGGTGCGCTGTTTTACCACCATCATCGGATTCCATCAGGTCGAACGAAAGGAAATACACGTTGTTCTCGTCGACCGGCGAAACCGCCAGTTTCGAAAAGTAGAACGGGCGCACGTCCAGGGCGTGATTGTCACTGACTTCGCTCCAGTGATTGCCCATGTCGTTCGATTCCCAGAGAAGACCTTTGCCTGCGGCAATCAACGCGTACACCCGGCTAGGATTGCTTGGGGCAACCGCGATTGCGATGCGGCCGAGCGGTCCCTTTGGCAAGCCTTCGGTGAGCTTCTTCCAGGTTTCGCCGCCATCGGTAGTGCGGTAAATGCCGCTGGAATCGCCGCCATCAAGCAAGGTCCACGGATACCGGCGGGCATGCCACATTGCGGCGTAGAGAACCATTGGATTGCCCGGCTGCATTGCCAGATCGGCTACGCCCGTCAGGTCATCGACGTACAGGACCTTCTTCCAGGTTTTCCCGCCATCGGTGGTACGAAACACGCCGCGTTCGGCATTCGGACCCCAGGCGTGCCCCAGCGCGCCGACAAAGACGGTATCGGCATTCTTAGGATCGACCAGCACGCTCGATATCTGGCCGGCATCGCCGAGGCCCATAAACTTCCAGGATTCGCCGGCATCGGAGGAAAAGTACACCCCAGCGCCATCGATAACGTCGTTACGAATGTTCGCTTCGCCGGTGCCAGCCCAAATAAAATTCGGATTCGAAGGCGCAAGCGCAATTGCGCCAATCGAGGCGGTCTTCTCGTGCTCGAAGATCGCCTTCCAGGTGGATCCGCCATTGGTGCTCTTCCATATCCCGCCGCTGGCCGCCCCTACGTAATAGATGTTCGGATCTCCGGGCACGCCCACTACTGACGTTACCCGGCCACCGGCAGCGGCCGGCCCGAGATTACGGAATTTCAGATTTTTGAAAGTGTCGTGATTTTCTGACTGGCTGCTTGCGTTTGCCTGCTGATCGGAGCTCGGCTGCGTCTGCGTCCCCTGGGCCAGAACCAAAGAAGCTGCGCAGAACGCGAAAAGGAAGAGAGGGGAAGAAATAGATTGAGGCATGGTTCGCAACGGCGCAAGCCCACCGCCAAGGAAAGAATATCAGGCGGAGTTAATTAACACCGCCTGATAACTATGACGCGAGGTCTGTCGAGTGATGAGACAGCGTTTATCGTGCCGCTGCTTTTGCTTTTGGCGCAACCGGCGTACGACTCACGTTGGCCGGCCGGGTTGCCTTGGGCTTATGAACCGCGGTTCCCGAACCGTTACGCGCAGCGCTGGCATTCACGCTGGTGGTTCCGTTGGTTGCATTCGCTCCAGTGCGGACCGGACCGTTCTGCGTTACTTTCCCCAGCAAGACGGGCCGCTTCGCGCCAGTCGCGGCCGGCAGATTGGATGGCCTGCAGTGGGCAGTTTCATACGCCATCACGGCAAACGCAATTGCTTCTTTGGAATCCACATCCAAGCCAACTTCGGTAGTTTCCTTGACCGGAATCGGATCCATTGCTTTACGAAGCATGCGCATCAGGGTCGGGTTGTGAGTGCCGCCGCCGGAAACGAAGATCTCATCCACCCGCATATCGGGCAGCACAAAATTGCGAACCGCCAAGGCAATACTCTCAGCTGTGAGAGCGGTGGCCGTAGCAATCAGGTCTTCGCTGCTGAGCTCCGTATCGAGCAGCCTGGAGACAAACTCCGACCCGTACTGCTCGCGTCCGGCAGTTTTGGGAGGCTTGGCACGGAAATACTTATCGCGCAGCAGCTTCGCCAGGAGTTTCGGGTCAATTTCGCCCGAGGCGGCGATCGCGCCATCACGATCATAGGTTTGCTGGCCAGCAGTAATGCGCGCAACAAGCTGATCAATGATCAGGTTTCCCGGGCCGGTGTCAAAAGCCACGACCCGGTCGGTGTTGGTATTCGGAGGAATCGCGGTCAGGTTCGCGATGCCACCGATATTGATGGCAACACGGCCGCGGCCGCGATGGCGAATCAGCATGTAATCCAGATAGGGTACAAGCGGCGCGCCATATCCGCCAGCGGCGACATCGTGCTCTCGAAAATTCGAGATGACGTTGATGCCGGTACGCTCGCTGATGACGCTCGACTCCCCAATCTGGAACGTGCTTGACACCTTCTTCCCCAGATACTGCGACCCTTGCCCTTCATGAAAGATCGTCTGACCGTGGCACCCGATGAGCTTGATGGACTCAAGCGGGACCTCCGCACGTTCAGCGGTCTCTTCCAGAGCTTCGGCATACAGTTCTCCGAGAAGAAAGTTCAGCCGTGAAATATCTCCTGTGATCGCGCTCGGATTGGACATGGCGAGGAGCGCTTCACGAATCTTTCGTGGATAAGGGACGGAATGGCTCGCGACGACGTTAATCTTCGCCTTAAAGCCTGACCCGGTGATATCGACGATCGCCACGTCGATGCCATCGAGCGAAGTCCCGCTCATGATACCTGCTATTCTCATCTTTTTCGCAACTCTTGCTGCAAATCTTGCAAAATCTGCAAAGCTTCAACCGGCCGGAGATTGTTGATATCCAACGCCCGTATCCGATCGGCGAGCCCTTGATTCATGGGCTCGAAAAGTCTTATCTGAAGGGGCGCGTTAGCATCACCCGGGCTTAGCTCTTCACTAACCGAGTGTTCCCTCACTTCATGATGCAATAAAACTGACCTCGCGCGCTCGATTACTTGCAGGGGTAGACCGGCAAGGCGGGCTACTTCGATGCCGTAACTGCGGTCTGCCGCACCCGGTTCTACCTTTCTTATGAATAAGATCTGGTCATTTGACTCCTTCACGGAGACATGTAAATTTCTTACGCCAGAAAGTTGGTCAGCAAGGTCTGTTAGCTCGTGATAATGGGTGGCGAACAAAGTCTTGGCCTGGATGTGCTGGTGAATATACTCGACCACGGCCCAGGCGAGCGCCAGACCGTCGTAAGTGGAAGTACCACGTCCGATCTCATCCAGTACTATGAAGCTATTAGGTGTTGCAGTATTTAGGATTGCTGCCGCCTCGGTCATCTCGACCATGAAGGTAGATCGCCCTCTGGCCAGATTGTCCGCGGCTCCAATGCGCGTGAAAACGCGATCCACGACGGGAAGCAGCGCGGCATCGGCAGGAACAAAGGAGCCAATCTGGGCCAGGATGAGAATCAGCGCGGCCTGCCGCAGATAAGTGGACTTGCCACCCATGTTAGGGCCGGTGATCACGCCGATATATTCGCTGGACGAATTCAAGTAGAGGTCGTTTGGGATGAAGCGGACAGCATCGCGCTCGGTCAGCTTTTCAATGACGGGATGGCGGCCGGCATCGATCCGCATCTCTCCGGAATCGGAGAAGCGGGGACGGCGATAACGGTTTTCGGTTGCTACGTGCGCCAGCGCTGCAGCTAGGTCCAGTTCGGCAACCGCCGCTGCCGCGGACTTAATTCTTTGAGCATGCGCGGCCGCGAAAGAGCGCACTTGCTGGAAGATGTCGCGCTCAAGGGCGAGGATTTTATCTTCAGCGGCGAGTACTTTCGACTCCAGCTCTTTCAGCTCCGGGGTAGTGAAGCGCTCGGCATTGGCCAGCGTCTGCTTACGTTCGTAGAAAGCAGGCGCGAGCGGAAGGTTGGCCTTCGAGATCTCGATGTAATACCCGAAGACGTTGTTGAATCGGACCTTCAGCGACTGGATGCCGGTCTGGCTGCGCTCGCGCGTTTCGATGGCCGCAATGTATTGGCGGCTGTTCCGGCTGATGTCGCGCAACTCATCGAGCTCGGCGTGAAATCCGTCGCGAATCGTTCCGCTCTCAGCTAGGTTCACCGGAGGCTCGTCGGCAATCGCGGTCAAAATCCGGTCGCGCACTTCGTCCACCAGGTCGATTTCCAGGCGCAGGCCCGGGGCTTCGAATTGGGAAGCCGCCGCGGCAACGACGGGCAGCAGCCCCAGCGATCGGCCGAGCGCCAACATATCTCGTGGCGCAGCGGTGCCAAGCATTACCTTTGCAAGCAGGCGTTCGAGGTCCTGGATCGAACTCAACGCTTTTCGCAACTCGCCGCGCAGGATCACCTTCGCCGCCAGTTCCGCGACGGAATCGAGCCTTGCCTCAATTTCGGCTCGATCGCAGGAAGGAGCCAGTAGACGCCGCCGCAGAAGCCGTCCACCCATTCCAGTGGAAGTCTTATCGAGCACGTGCATGAGCGTCGCTTCGCGGCTCTCGCCGGCGAACAGCGGCTCCACCAGTTCCAGGTTGCGGATCGTGGCGGAATCCAGAACCATGTGGTCGGTTCGTTCGTAAAAGGCCGGGCGGTTCAGATGATCAAGCGAAGATTTTTGAGTTTCGCGCAGGTAATGCAAAACCGCCCCGGCCGCGGCGGTTGCCAGGGGCCTATCGCCGAGCCCGCAGCCATCGAGTGAGAGCAACCGGAAGTTTTCAAGAATCTGCCGGCCCGCGTAGTCGCCGCCAAATATCCAGGAATCCAGCGG
>DATIMA010000270.1:0-3361 GCA_035475915.1 Bryobacteraceae bacterium | reverse complement strand
GTTGCTCGTTGTGATGCCCGACATCGATTCCCGTTACAGGTGAATCTCCGTCACCGCCTCTGCCGCGCCCACCGGTTTCAAAGCACGCATGTAGCGGGACAAGAGCGCGGTTATCAGGCAGCACGCTACTACTACGCCCAGCGCGTAACGCAGCGTGAAGAGTTGAGAGGCGAAACCGATGGTGGGCGGCCCGACGATGAACCCGATATAACCGATGCCTGTGACGGTTGCAATGCCCGCGCCCGGATTAATGGATTCCACGCGGCCACCGGAACCAAAGACGAGGGGAATGATTACGGAGAAGCCTGCGCCTGTGGCGGCGAAACCAGGAAGCGCCCAGTCCGGCGAGTTTACGGTGAGTGCCCATAGCAGTCCCGCAGCGGCAATCAGGCTGCCGGAGCAAACCGTTCGCATAGGCCCAAGCCGCGCGGTAATCAGGTCGCCAAGAAAACGAAAGATGGCCATCGCGGCCGAAAAAACAGCGTAGCCCGCGGCCGCGGTTCCTGCCCCGGCATTCAGTATTTGTTTGAGATAGAGCGCCGTCCAATCGGCCATTGCTCCTTCTGAGAGGAGGATGCAGAACCCGATGGCGCTGAGCGCAAACAGAACACGCGGAATCCTGTTTAGCGGGACACGGTGAGCCTTGGGCACGCGGCGTTCCTGTGTGTCCAGCAGCAGGCGCGAGGCCAGCAGGACAGCTACCAGATTGATCACCGCGCTGGCGGCAAAGTGCGGCAGTGGCCCGATACCCCAATCGGCAACCAGCCCCCCAATTCCTGCTCCCACCATCCCGCCCAGGCTGAACATGCCATGGAAGCGCGACATGGTAGGCGTGCCGTGGCTCTTCTCAACCTCCACGCCCTGCGCGTTCATCGAGACATCCATAGCAGCAGCCGTCGCGCCAAAAACGAGCAATGCCGCCGCCAGGCTCAGTGCATTGAATGCCAGCGAAGGCAGCACAAGCGCACAACAAAACAAAATGGCGGCGCCGGTGCTGACCCTTTTACTGCCAAAGCGGCCGATCAGCCAGCCTGCGAGTGGAATGGTGCAGACCGCACCGATTGCCATGCCCAGCAGCGCTAGTCCAAGAACAGCGTCGTTCAGACCTAAGGCGGCCTTCACAGCCGGTATCCTCGAAACCCACGTGGCAACCACCAGTCCGTGGGCAAGGAACAGGACAACAGTCCCCCACCATGCGGCGCTCAGCCCGCGAACGTCCATCTTCGAAGTTTACGGTGTAACGTGGTTGGCGTCGTGCAGAGAGCTTCGGGCGGCGCTTCTAACTCGTGCGAAATTCGCATCGGCACATCCGGCTGGCACTACAAGCACTGGATTGGAACCTTCTATCCGCCAAAAACGCCAGCATCGAAGATGCTCGCCTATTACTGCGGACGGTTCAATACGGTGGAACTCAACAACAGCTTCTATCACCTGCCGAAGAAGACCGCCCTCGAATCCTGGCGCGATTCAACGCCCGATGATTTTGTGTTCGCCGCCAAAGGAAGCCGGTTCCTGACGCACATGAAAAAGTTAAACGATGCAGAGCAAGGGCTGGCGCGATTCCTCGATGCAATCGAGACATTAGGCGGTAAGCTTGGGCCCATCCTGTTTCAACTTCCGCCCAATTGGGAGCTGAATCTCGAACGCCTGCAGAGCTTTCTCGCGCTCTTGCCAGCCCATCACCGGTACGCGTTCGAGTTTCGAAACAGAAGCTGGAACGCGGATGCCGTTTACGATCTGTTGCGCCGTCACAATGTGGCGTACTGCGCGTTTCATCTGGCCGGCGAACATTCGCCGATTTTAACGACCGCGGATTTCGTGTATGTACGCCTGCATGGTCCGGGCGGAAAGTACCAGGGCAGCTATGATAACAGCGTTCTGCAAGAGTGGTCTGATCGTATCCGCGAATGGAAGCGGAGCCTCAAAGCGGTCTACATCTATTTCGATAACGACGAAGCCGGTTACGCAGCGGCCGACGCGTTAAGACTCAAGAGCCTGGTAACGGACTAACCGTGATCGAGCCATCGCCGGTGCGCACGGTTAGCAGCCGCCCTCCGCCATTTAACTTCCCGTGCACTTCATTCTCACTCTGCTTTCCAGTAACGCTTACCGGCAGATTCATGCGTATGCCGCCATCGCCGGTACGCAGTTCCAGGTCCGCTGGCAGGTTGCGTGGCAGGTTCAGACGGACGCTTCCGTCACCGGTCTCCACGCGCCAGTCCGCCTGCATTCGCGATCCGCGGAGCGCATTCACATCCACCCCGAGCCATCCTGCGTATGCAGCCGCAGAATGTCAAATCGTCCGCTCACATGGACACTCCCGTCGCCGCTGTGCGCGTCGAGCGATCCGTCCAGATCTTCACCTTCCACGCTGCCGTCCCCGGTATCGACCTGCACGGGCCCATGCACTTTTCGCAACGTAACAGAGCCGTCGCCGGTATGCAAGTAGGCCACAACTTCCTTTGGCACGCGCAGTTCCAGGTGAATGGAATGCTCGCCGAACCCGAAATGCATCGCCGGCTCTCTTACTTCGATCTCGATCCGGTTGTCAGTCTGGTGCTCGGTTACCCGTACACCGGAATCGCCAATTGAATAGCCTCGCGTCCGGAGTGTGGCGTCGATTGAGTTTCCACCGGCAGCCTCCACCACAATCGCGGCATCTCCCGCCATCACGTGCAGTTCGGGCTTAGCGCCCACGGACCAGTGCTTGTTCCATTCGTCCGCGTTACAGATGGATGCGGCGAGAAAGAGCGCACAACAGGCGATAGTTAAATCCCGCTTCATGCTCGATGATCTCCCTTGCACTGATGAGCTACGCATTGATTCGGGATGAAGTTCCACGTCCTGCATCTCTGGGCCGTAAACCATCATCACAGTATTATTGCGATTTTCCGCTGGGAAACATTTCCAGCGAAAATCAATCCTCTATTCGTATTCCGGCATGACCCAAACGTCACATGGCGGCATCTGACGCGGGCGCTGCTCTCTGGCGGCCGTCCGTTAATCCCTGGCTGATTGCAGTTTCGGTGATGTTGGCCACCTTTATGGAGGTGCTGGACACTTCCATCGCCACGGTGGCGCTGCCGTACATAGCGGGTAGCGTTTCGGCCACAACGGATGAAGCTACCTGGGTTCTGACCAGCTACCTGGTCGCGAACGCCGTGGTGCTGCCGGCCAGTTCCTGGTTCGGATTGCGCTTCGGGCGCAAACGCTTCCTTATTACCTGCATCATTATTTTCACGTTTTCTTCATTCTTATGCGGCGCGGCTCCTTCGCTGGGCATCCTCCTGCTTGCGCGCGCGGTCCAGGGCGCGGGCGGTGGCGCACTGCAGCCTATCTCGCAAGCGATTCTGCTCGAGAG
>DATIMA010000269.1:0-7352 GCA_035475915.1 Bryobacteraceae bacterium | reverse complement strand
GATCACAACATGACCTATCCCTACATCGTGTACAACGACCTGCCGAAGCTCGCGGCACTGAAGAAATATTATCCACAGCTCTGCAAACGGTGAGCTATTTTTTGGGAGGATCTTTCTTAGCTTCCGTGCTTACGGACTGATTGAGGCTTGGCGCAGACCCGATTTCGAGGATTCGGACAGCTCGCGGAGTGCGATCGTACTGACTCAGCTTGCGCGCATCACTCGAACGGTTCTTGTATTTGGCCTGGACCTCGTAGTCAATTGAGAAGCTCAGATCCTCGAAACTATAATGGCCGCCCTTTTTGGTAAAGAAGGTTTCCTTCTCGTGCGTTTTGGTGTTGGTTAAGGTGACCAGGGCATCCGCGAGCGGCGTGCCAGAATCATCGACAACCTGGCCGGTAACGACGCGGGAAGTAGGCGCCTTTTGCTTTTTTTTGATCAGCGGCCGGTGATTATCCAGGAAAATGTTGGGCTGGTCGGCCGGGTTCGAGTCCGCAGACTGCTGCGCCGCGGCATCGATCGCCAGCGCCGAAAATAGCAAGCTCGCAAGAGCCGCACGCTTCGTGTACTTCATAAAGAGAGCTTCTTTGTATCGTAGCAATCAGGCCACAACTAGGGCGGCGATCCCGCGTTGCGCTACGATTCGTGATCATGTCCTTCGGTCACGCCAAGATCCTTGCTTTTGAAAGCCGCCGGGCCAAAGAGATTGCCGAACTCATCCGCATTAACGGCGGCGAACCGTTCGTGGCGCCTGCGCTGGTGGAAGTTCCTCTGGAGCACAACGAAGCGGCCTTTGCCTTCGCGGGCCGCCTCTACGCCGGCGAATTCGACATGATGGTGTTTCTGACAGGCGTGGGAGCCAGGTTTCTCCAACGCGTTCTTTCGTCTCGTGAACCGGATGACCGTTTTCTCGAAGCTCTGCGCAAGCTCGCGACCGTGGTCCGCGGCCCCAAGCCGGCAGCCGTGCTGCGCGAATGGCAGGTTCCGGTCACGATTTCTGTTCCTGAGCCCAACACCTGGCGGGAAGTTTTGTCCGCAGTTGAGTCCAGACCTGAAAAATCCGTCGCGGTCCAGGAGTATGGGCGTCCCAATCCCGAGCTGATTGAGGGTTTGGAACGGCAAGGCCGGCGCGTGACGAGAGTTCCGGTCTATCAATGGCGGCTGCCGGAGGATACTGCTCCGCTCGAAGAAGCTCTTCGGAATCTGCTCGACGGCGCTTTCGCGGCTGCCGTCTTTACGACAGGTGTTCAGATTCAACATTTCCTGGATGTCGCTGGCCAGCGGAAACAACGGGAGGCTGCCCTTGAGGGCTTGCGCCGGCTGTTTGTCGCATCCATAGGGCCTACTTGCAGCGAATCGTTGAGAGAATGCGGCTTAACGCCCGACTTCGAACCCAGCCACCCGAAAATGGGGATTCTGGTGCGCGAGGCCGCTGCCGAATTCGCGGAACAGAAACGGAGCTGATGGAATTGCTTCTAACAGGGGTGAAACGGTTATCCGCCGCTTGCGCGTTCACACTAGCCGTTCTGTTCTGTGGCTCCGTAATGCAAGCTCAAGCCAGTGGCTCAGAAGAGACCATTACCATTGACCCGAGCGCGCCCACCCATCCGTTTCCGCATTTCTGGGAGCAGGTGTTCGGCTCTGGCCGGGCGGTGCTAAGCCTGCGCCAGGATTACCGCTCCGACCTCCGCAAAGTAAAGGACGCGACAGGCTTTCAGTACATCCGCTTTCATGCCATTCTCGACGACGATATCGGCGTTTACGATGAAGACCGCGACGGCAACCCGATCTACAACTTTTCTTACGTTGACCAGATCTACGATGGCCTCCTTCAGAACGGAGTGCGGCCGTTCGTTGAACTGAGTTTTATGCCGCGGAAACTCGCCGCGAATCTTACGCCGCATCCCTTTTGGTACAAGCCATTTCCGTCGCCCCCAAATAATCCCGCAAAATGGGATGCCTTGATTCAAGCCTTCACGAAGCACCTGGAAGACCGCTACGGAAAAAACGAGGTGGAGCAGTGGTATTTCGAAGTCTGGAATGAGCCGAATATCGACTTCTGGGATGGCGTGCCAAAACAGCAAACTTACTTTGCGTTATACGACGAAACGGCTAAGGCCGTCAAAGCGGTCGATTCGAAACTGCGCGTCGGCGGCCCTGCGACCGCGCAAGCCGCCTGGGTGGACGCCTTCATTGCCCACTGCACGCAGAATCACATCCCCTTCGATTTCGTTTCCACGCACGTGTACGGGAACGATACATCCCAGGATGTCTTTGGCCGGAGCGAGTCCATTCCGCGCCGCGATATGGTCGCCCGCGCCGCAAAGAAGGTGTTCGATCAGGTAAAGGCGTCCGCCGCTCCGGAAACGCCGATCATCTGGTCGGAGTACAACGCGACGTACATGAACCAGCCGCAAGTCACCGATAGCGCCTTCATGGGGCCGTGGCTCGCAAACAACATTCGTGAAAGCGACGGGCTGGCGAACATCATGGCGTATTGGTGCTTTTCCGATGTATTCGAAGAGCAAGGAATCGTGAAGAAGCCGTTCTATGGAGGCTACGGCCTGATCGCCGAACGCAGCATTCCGAAAGCAGCCTTTCGTGCATTCGAGCTCCTGCACGAGTTGGGCGATCGCCGCGTGACCGTTAGCTCAGAAAACGCGCTTGTCACCGAACGTGGAGACGGCACGTTTGAGATCGCGCTCTGGAATTACGCCGAGCCCGGCGAGACCGTTACCCCGAAGACATTTCATCTGAACGTTACGGGAGGCGGCGCGCGACAATACCGCATGCGGTTTGTGGGCCCCGGAAACGGTTCGGCGCTGGAGGCTTGGCAGCGAATGGGGAGCCCCGCCTATCCCACGGTCAGCCAGATTCAGGAATTGGTGAAGGCATCGGACCTGAGGCCGGTTCAAACCGGTTCGACCGGACAGCCGATCATTCTGGGCCCGCAGACTCTAGCGGTTCTTGAGGTGGGAACACGCTAACCTGGCCCGAAGTCTCACCACTTCACCGATCACGAACACAGCCGGGCTCTGAGCGTCGATTTGGTCGGCCGCAACCGCGCCCAGAGTGCCTTCTATCACTCTCTCCTCCGGCAGAGTGCCGCGTTCGATGAACGCAACCGGTTCATCCGTGCCTCGGCCGGCGGCTATCAGCGACTGCGCGATGAACTCGCGATTCGCTACACCCATTAGCACTACCAGCGTGTCGATGGCCGCGTATTTGCTCCACTGCTCGGTCCGCCCTTGGCGACAATGAGCCGTGATCACGGCAAAGCTCTGGGCCACGCCGCGATACGTCAGCGGAATGCCGGCAAGGCCCGGAACTGCGATGGCGGAGCTGACGCCCGGAATCAATTCAACTTCGATGCCATCTTCCATCGCAAGTGCCCATTCTTCAGCTCCGCGCCCAAACACGAGAGGGTCGCCTCCCTTTAACCGGCCCACCGTTCTGCCGCTGAGCGCGTGTGTTCTGATCAGATCGAAAATTCTGCTCTGGGTATGATTCTGCTCGCCTTCGTGCTTCCCGACATAGATCAACTGTGCATCCGGACGCACCAGACGCAAAATTTCCTTGCTAACCAGCCGGTCATAAAGAATGACATCGCATTCACGCAGAACGCGCGCCGCTTTCACGGTCAGAAGTTCGGGATCTCCGGGACCTGCTCCAATTAGAAACAGCTTGCCCCGATTGAGTTCTGTCTGCAAGGAGTTGCCGCTCTTATTTCAGGTTAGCGGGCGGGGGGCGTGTCGCGGAGGATATCGCTCACTACTTCAAATTTGTAGCCCAAATCTTTCAGAACGGGAACAATCGTCCGAACTGCTTCCAACGTCTGGGTAATGTCGGGGCTCTGCTGCACGCCCCGGCCATCATGAAGGCAGATGATCCCGCCGGGGAACGAGCGCGCCAGCACGTACTCGGCAATGCGCTTCGCGGGCCACCGCCAGTCGTATCCCATGACGGTCCACATAACGCCTAGCAAAGAAAGTTTATACTGAACCGCTCGCATACCCGGCCAGCGGAACCCGTAAGGAGGCCGAAGTAGCATGGGCGTGATACCCGTTTCAAATTGAATGATTTTCTGCGCTTCCGTGATTTCGCGATCGATAAATTCCGGCGACCGGAAGGTGAGCCGTGGATGAGAAAAAGTATGATTTCCGATCTCATGCCCCGCGGCAACAACCCGCCCGGCGATATGAGGAAATCGCTGGACGTTCATCCCGCATTGGAAGAAGGTAGCCATGGCGCCTTCCGATTCCAGGTAGTCCAGGAGTGCGAGAGTGCTTTCGGTGGGGCCGTCATCGAAGGTTAGAGCAACGGACCTCCTGCCCACTGCGCCGCGATACACGGATGGCCCAAAAAGCTGCGAGGATTTCGATACGCTGCCGTAAGCAGCGGCTGCGGAAACCCCTCCCAGCATGGCACCGGCGGTAAATCCTGCAAACGTCAATGCGCGCATTCAGCTCAGCCTAACACCTTTGAAACGTTTCTCCCGATTAATCGTGGGCGTTCTCACGCGTCGGCTCCGATGCGTGGAAGTGTGTACGCACACGATCCACGTACAACTTCAGCAACTCCTCTACACGGTCGCGATAGGGTGATTTTACAATAAACCCGACGTGATGTTTACGATTCATCCGCCAGACAAGTTCCGGGTCCTGGAACTCCGAGGTATCGGGCCATTCCTGACGCGCGAGCGAAACCAGTAGGCCCGCGTATTCAGAGCCTTCAGGCGGAGGGCTATACGCTGTCCGATGGGCCGCGGCGATTTCTACCCTGGCCCATTCCGTCCATAAATTAATGCCGGTAGCAGCTTCAATCAGATCCGAAATGTGAGCGCCTCCGACACGAGCCGAGGTTTCTAGGAAATAGAACGCCCCGTCCTCATGAGCCCGGATAAACTCGGTATGCGAAACTCCATCCGTCAACTCAAATGCCGTCAGCACCTGCTGGTTCATTGCGCGCAAAGCGCGGTCCGCCTCAGACCCGCGCTCGAGCAGGCTTGTGGTGAAGATGCCGCCGCCCGTAGTTACCTCCAGAGGCGGCGTTCCGTAGGCGCTCGATACCGCGTAGACCATCTCGCCCCTGTGCCAGATGGAATCGACGTGAAAGATATCTCCCGGGATAAAGCGTTCCAGCACGAAGAACGATTGCTGGTCGCCGATACTGTGGATGCGGTCCCAGAGCGGCTGCCGCTCATGAAATTTCTTGATTCCGATCGCCCCCGCCATGAGCCGCGGCTTCAACACCCAGGGCCCAGGCACATGATCGATGAACTCTGTGATTTTTTCGAAATTGAATGTTGCCGTGAACCCAGGTACGCGTATGCCGTTCTCCGCGGCGCGCATCCGCATGGCCAGCTTATCGCGGAAATACCGTGTCGCCGTTTCGCCTAATCCCGGGAGACGCAAATGCTCGCGTAGCAGGGCCGCTTTTTCTAAATCGAAATCGTCCAGCGGTACGATTCTGTCCACTTGTGTCGTCCGGGCTAGATGACTCACGGCAAGCAGCATGTGCTGCAAATTCCATTCGTGCTCCTCGTCCGGCATGTAGAAAATGTCGTCCAGGCTTTCGCGCGGCCATTTCGCCGTATCCTGAAGACTGAGGGATGTAAGGAGAAGGACTCGGCATCCCTGACGTTTGGCCTCCTGCAGAAACCGGTGCCCTTTGTCATAGCTGGCCAGGCACAGCAAGGTCAAGGGCGGCATGATCTATTCTTATTACTTTAAGCTTTGTAACTTCAACCCTTTCGGCTACGAAACAGTTTGTAGATGCAGAAGTTAAGACTCAAGCATTTACTGGCGATCCGCTGGTTCCACTGGATCAATTTCCCGCTGCTCTTGCTGATGATCTGGAGCGGCATCCTGATCTATTGGGCTTTTCCAATTTACAGCATTGGGCCGCTGCATTTTTTTCCTAAATGGTTCTATTCCGCCTTCAATATCGACCAGCGGCTCGCCGAAGGCATGGCCCTGCACTTCTTCTTCATGTGGTTTTTCGTCATCAACGGGATCGCGTACGTGATCTACACGCTCGCTTCCGGCGAGTGGCGTCTGCTGGTTCCGCGATCCTGGTCGGCGTTTCGTGACGCTTGGCATGTCGTTTTGCACGATTTTCACTTGCGTAAAGATATCCCGCCGCAGGACAAGTACAACGCCGCCCAGCAAATCACATACACAGCCATCATTTTGATGGGCGTCGGCTCAGTCCTCAGCGGCTTCGCCATATATAAACCCGCTCAACTCTCCTGGCTGGCCACGCTGTTCGGCGGGTATCAGGGCGCGCGCTGCGTTCATTTCGTTTTGGCGGCCGGATATGTGGTCTTTTTTGTTGTGCACGTCTTACAAGTAGCGCTCGCCGGCTGGAATAATTTCAGGAGCATGGTGATCGGCTATGAGGCGGTGGGCGAACATGAATAACCGTCATCGTGAGATCGTGCTTCCTGAACAGGATGCGAAGCGCGAGCTGGCCCGGCGGACGCGGCGCGATTTTCTGGTGGCAGGTATTGCTGCTCTCGGCGGGTTCGGCGCATACGAATGGATCACAAAGGCCGGGCAGGTGAACAACGCGCCCTGGCCGCAGCGCAAAGTTCTTGATTTGAATGGCAGGATTGCGCGCGCATACCTGAGCGATTCACATCTGATGCCCACCTATTCGGCCAGCCAGGTTGGTCCCATCAAGGTCAATGGGGATATCGGCATAGCCGAAGACTTCGACGCGAGCAAGTGGCATTTACAGGTTGCTTCCGGAGAAGATGACCCCGCGCTGAATCTTCAGCTTTCCGATATTATGGCGCTCCCGAAGGTCAATATGATCACGCGATTTTGCTGTATTGAGGGCTGGAGCGTGATTCAATCCTGGGGCGGCGCGCGGTTCTCCGATTTCACAAAGAAGTACTTCCCACCGGGCCGAAAGCTGCCGCAATATGTCTATATGGCTACGCCCGGTGAAGATTACTACGTCGGGCTCGACATGAAAAGCGCGCTGCATCCCCAAACCTTGCTTGCATACGAACACAACGGCAAGCCGCTCGAGCGCGAACATGGAGCGCCGCTCCGGTTGGTGATTCCCGTGAAGTACGGTATAAAAAACATTAAGTGTATCGGCCTCATCCGGTACACGAATGACCGGCCCGACGATTATTGGGCTGAAGAGGGCTACGACTGGTTCGCCGGTCTTTAACACGTGACGGACGCTCCACTTTATTGCGGGACTTCGGGCTTCGCCTATAACGTCTGGAAGCCCGCGTTTTATCCGGAGAAGCTTCCGAGTGCGAAGTTTCTCTCCTATTACGCGACGCGTCTGAACGCGGTCGAAATCAACTACACGTACCGGCGGCTGGCATCTCC
>DATIMA010000268.1:0-19595 GCA_035475915.1 Bryobacteraceae bacterium | reverse complement strand
TAACTGGTGCCCGGGGCGGGACTTGAACCCGCACTCGCCTTGCGGCGAAAAGGATTTTAAGTCCTTTGCGTCTGCCAGTTTCGCCACCCGGGCTTGGCTGAGCATCATCAACCAATGATAATAAAACGCAGCGCTCCCTTATTGCTTCAGCAAAAGCAACGCCCAATCATCGCGCCCAGGCGCCTCGGGTGATGTCCATTCCGGCCCGGCAACAGACGGCAGGCTGATCTTCTCGCCCGTTAATGCGCTGAACCAAACAGCCCGGTACTGACCCGGTTCCAGGTGAACCGCGACCTTCCCCGCGTTTGGCAAATAGATCGCATAGATCTCGCCGGGCTTCGCAAGACAGTAGTTGCCGTTATCGACGAACTCGTCATGCGGCTCAGTTCTCCACCACTCGAAGCTGGTGAAGAAATCGACCATGTGCGCGTATCCAGCGAACATTGTCATGGTGTCATCGCCGCGGCCGTTCATCCAGCCTCCACCCGTATCGGGCCAGATATTGGTTCCCCGACGGGCGCTCTCACCGGCTGTCTGGTAACCGCCTGCCATTACAATGTCCCATGCGGTCCGCCGCAGCGTGTCAGCCGATTCGGAACCCATACCGTGCGCCCACAACGGATAGTGATCTTCGTATCCGTACTCCTCGTTTGTCTGCGGAATGATCCGCCCGGTCTGCTGCTGTTGTTTGCGCTCAGCCAGCATCAAGCTGTGCTGATCTCGCGACCACTCCTGAAACGAGGTGAAGTCAAACCAGGCTGACGTTCGGTCTTGATGGATGTTGCTCACGGGGTGGCTGGTTGCCAGATGCTGATACGGATCCCAGCTCTTAATTAGCGTTCCGGTATCATGAGTCCACGTGTCGTCACGATATTGATCGAGATCGTCGCCCAGATCCCAGGTAACGTTCGAGAACGCGCCGAAGCGCGCAATCGCATACCGTATGAAGCGGTGCTCGTCTTCACTTCCCGCAGCGGGATGAACCTTGCCGTCATTCATGTCCAGAACAAGCGAAAAGATCATGTCGCGTTCGCGCGCGAAGCGAAGCGCCCGTTCAAATTTCTGCCAGTATGCGATATCGAAGCGTGTGTAATCGAACCCGGGATGATAGATGTCATCGAATTTCCGCGCCGGCCACGGAGTCAGATAAACCGTGAAGTTCGGACCCAGCATGACCGGCTCGCCATAGAACACGTTGGTTCTCCCGGCGATGGTAACGCGCATACGGTTGACCTTCAACCGATGCAGCCGGTCGATGCTATATCGAATGGTGCGTTCATCTTTCCAGCCGAGTAGCCAGTAGGCGGTCGTTCCATTAAAGAAGTAGTGATCGCCTGTCCCTTCCCAAATGAAGTGCCACGGATACTGTTTGTCAACGCGAAGCAACCCGCGCCGGTGGCCATCTATTGCGCGGAAACGCCCGCTCGCATGCTTCTCCAGGTTTGCTTGCCGGTACTCCACCGTGAACTCGTATTCGCCCGGACTGGGCGGCATAAATCGAATTCGAAAGACGCTGCCGTCCGAGGAATCGCAGAAGCCTGTGACCTTCCATTTTCTCTTTCCGTCCGTGCTCCCAAACGAGCCCTCAAGAGCGGCATCTGTAAATGGATCGATCACATCCGGGGAAGATACAGTCGCAGTAATCTCCACAAACTCATAGGCTTCAACCTGCGACTCAGGCTCAGAAAAGGATACCTTCGGAAACGCCCCAGCGCATCCGGCAAGAAACATGCCGGAAACCATCAAACGGCACAAGGCTATACCCAGCCCAGCTTTTTCACGCATAGCTTCTGTTATAAAGCAATGCGAAGCTGGCTTCACATCGAAGCCTCAATTTACGTTGTTGTGATCGCCAGGCCCGCGCGGATCTGGGCGTTAAATGAATTGTCGGACCGGGCGATCCGGTCCAGTGGGCGGTTCCAATCCTGTGATCGATTGGCTGTCGAACTCGCCCAGAATCGCCGCTTCCTGTTCTTCGCTAAGGAAGCCGTCCAGGGCAAAGACTCCAGGATCCGGAATAAAGCCCCCGTCTCGATTAGGCAGCTTGCCAACAACCGTAAGCAGGAACCAAGCATCTTCACTCTGGCAGCCTTGAACGATACCATCTTCCGTGTAGTCTTTTCCTATCAATGTTACTGCCGTTTCCTGATTGAGTTTGAGCGAACTGCGAACAACTGTGTGCGAAACCTGGTCCTGAATAACCTCGACAAATTCCTCACGAGGTTGGGTTTGAGAACCTTCGAACCACCGCAACAGCGCATAGTTGGAATGCGCTATAGAACTGACGTTGCTACTAACCTGCAATTTGTTGCCCTCCGAGTGTAACTGTTCTATATTGTGGGCCGATTCCGCCGGAAATCAATGCCTGTTTGAAAGAAATTATGGATTACGCCTCGTCTATAAAAACAATTCATTCGAGGCTGCAATCAACCGATTCTGCACCGCTACTTGTTATCGAGGCATTTGCAAACACGCCGGAATCACACACCCACAACTATTCCTCTGCTTTAATAGACGTCGCGAGGAGGGAAATTGATTGCGCGCTCTTCCGTCATTCGCGCAAATTTCCACTCGGCCTCCGCAATAAAATATACCGGGCTGCCCGCACCATTTAGTAATTCAACTTACGATTGGGCAGGTGACACGTAGATCTGCGTGTCAAGGGGTGATGAGGCCGGTCCGGATTGCATACCGGACCATGCCTGCGACGCCCTTGACCCCAAGTTTCTGTTTTATGAGTTGCCGATGAAAATCGATCGTCTTTTCTGAAAGGTTAAGTTTTGCCGCAATCTCTTTGTTGCTCAGATCGTCTGCAAGGTAGCGCAGCACTTCGATCTGTCGGCCTGTCAGCGAATTCAGTCTCATCCGGCCCTCCTCACGCAAGCGAAACGGAGCAGTTCCAGGCCTACCGGCAGCCCAGCCTGTCCGTCCTGCCTTGCTCGCGCGCCAAATAGCGTGTGCTCTAGACTAACAGTTAATTCATCTACTGGAAAGCACGTAGTAATGCGCTCCGCTGCCCGCATCATCGTTCGGAGCCCGTCAATTCAGGGGTTCTAGCGCGCCAGCCGCAAAAAAAGCCCTAAAAACCGCTGTTTTCCGCATTTTTCTTCTTTACAATGCCGCCAGACTGCGCGTATCATCAAGGTGATCCAAGAAGAGCTCAAACATTTCCACAATGTTCTGTTTTACGCGAAAGCTCAAAAGAAGCGGGCCTGGCTGAACAGATCTGGAGTTCTCTTCCCAAATCAACCAGGACCTAGGGAGGTTATCTGATGGCAGAAGTGAAAAGAATGACCCAGACCGCGATTATCAGAGAACTCGCGGAGACTACGGGCGTGAACAATCGAGTCGCGAAGCACTTTATGGATTCGCTTGCGGAACTCGCGGTACGGGAGACAAAAAAGAACGGCGTGTTTGTGCTGCCGGGCATTGGACGGTTGGTCCGCGCGGAGCGGAAGGCTCGCACGGGACGCAACCCCGCCACGGGCGAGGCGATTAAGATCCCAGCCAAAAAGGTCGTGAAATTTCGGGTGGCCAAGTCCGTGAAAGACTCCATCGTGCCGCCGAAAAAGACGGCCAAATAGCAACCAGTCAATCACCCAAACACGAAACCCCGCGGCCTCCCGCGGGGTTTTTGCGTCGAATCGACAAACTTCTCCTCAGCTACTTCTTCGGTTCTTTTCCCGGCTCTGCCTCGTCTTCGCTCTTGAGCGAACTCTTGAGACTGCGGATGCCCTCGCCTAAACCTTTCGCCATGTCCGGAATCTTCTTGCCGCCGAAGAGCAGCAGTAAAACAACAAGGATGATTAGCAGTTCAGGCAGGCCAATAGATCGAAACACTGAGTCTCCTTTGCGCCTCCGATGCTTCTATTCTAAACCGCGGCAGATTGCGCTTCAGCGTTGAAAGGCGGCTATTCCCATCTTTAATACCAGGCTCAGCAGTATAAGCGGCAGCACGATCGCGAACGCCTTCCCTTTCGGGACCCGGAAGGCCGCGCTGAAAATCAGAATTACCATCACGATCCACCAGATCTCAAAAACCGAAAAGTAGCCCAGAAAAGCTGCCAGAAATTTGTTCGCGCCCTCCGGCAGGAAGATGTCAAGGCCTAGGGCCGGTTTCAATTCGGCCATGGTGGAAACATCTCCCTTTACCTTCAAAATCACCACGCCAGCAATCGCTGCTAGCATTTGAATTAGGCTGCAGCCGGCCACCAGGTTGAAAAGAGACCGGAATTTGGCCTGGACGCTCATGACAGATGACATTCCGAGCAGTACGGCCGCCTGAATCGCAAACAGAATCGCCAGCCAGATAGGAGCCAGGTAAACTGCGATGCTCTGAAATTTCAGACCGATCTCCATTTGTTTCTGGTACTGCTCTGGGGAAACATTAGGTGGGATCGGCGCGATTTCCAGCACGTGCCGGACGATCGGCATCATCATGTAGCTGGAAGCGATTGAGACAATCGAAAAAAGCACGATCGGCCCAATCCAGAACCATTTGCTGAACACCCGCGGTGCAGCGCCCGCCGGTTCGATAAAGAAATTGCCCATCCCTGTCAAATCGGCCGCGAAGCTCTCGGGCCTCTCGGCAGGTATTTCTGGAACCAGCGTCGCCATGTAGACCTCCTGCTAGCGGGTTGAAAGGATTATACCCGTCCGGCTACTAAATCGCTAGTATCCTACGGCGAGTCTGCACGCGGAACGGTTACTCTTGAAAAAGACGCTTGTGAAAATTCTGCTTACGCTTCTTCTTTTGACGGCCTTGGCCGCATGCTCGCACACTCCCCAAAGCGCTGGCGCGGAACATCATTATCCGCTGTCTGGCAAAGTGGTCGCGCTCGACCAAAAGAATCAGACCGCCACGGTCGACGCGAAGGCCATTCCGAATTTTATGGATGCCATGACCATGGAGTACCCGGTGAAGTCGAAAGCTGACTTCACCACGCTTCACGTAGGCGACAACATCAAAGCCACCGTTAACGTGAATGACGCAGGCGGGTATAACCTCTCAGAAATCCAGGTCGAGAGCGCCCCAAAGTAACCCGTCATGGTCTTTGATCAGGCTGTACGGCCCGAGGCGGCGGGTGAAACCTCGCTACGGAATCCCGCGCGAGTCCGCTTACCCCGAGGCATCTGGGCAAGCGTGGGTCCGTCGCTTCGATTTCTCCTCCAGACCGAAGTGCACGTCTACTCGTTTGCCGTCGCGGCCAACGTTCTGATCTCGTTCTTTCCGTTCCTGGTAGCGATTATCCTGCTCTGCAGATCCGTTCTGCACTGGCAGCCGGCCGTCCAGGTCATCATTCAGACTGTAAATACTTACTTCCCGGAAGGATTTGGCGTAAACTTCCGAAGTTACCTGCTTGCCTACCATCGCTTTAGCTGGCTATCGGTGTTTTTGCTGCTGTTTACGGCGAACGGCATTTTCGTTCCGCTCGAAGTGGCTTTCAACCGCATCTGGAATGTGAAAAAGAATCGCAGCTTCCTGCGGAACCAGATCATTAGTCTGGGCCTGATTTTCGCCTGCGGCGCATTGGTCCTGATGTCGGTCAGCGCCACCACCTTGAATCTGCAGTTCCTCAGCGCGAAATATGGTTCCACTCACGCCGGCGAGATTCTGCAGTCCGTCGTCTTCCGAGTATTCGCTCTGCTCGCGACCATGCTGGTGATCTTTCTGATCTATTGGATACTGCCGAATGCAAAAATCCGGATCAACAGGCTCATCCCTGCTTCTGTCGCGGTGGCTGTGTTACTGGAGGTATCCAAGTACGTGAACGTTATTACCTGGCCGTGGCTGCGGGCCAAGCTTCTCCACGATGTGCCGCCGTTCGTCCAATCCGTCAGCATCATTCTTTGGTCCTTTATCGCCACGATGATTATTCTTGCGGGTGCAGAATGGTCTGCGCGTTCGTCTGCAGAGAATTCGGAAGTATCACTCGCCCCAGAGGGATGATTTCCCGGGCGTCCGCCGATTCCAGCGCCATCAGCACCACCGCGATCCACACCAGATCGGCGATAAACAGGTGGACCAACTGCATCCAAACCGGAGCCAGCAGTGCAACGTTGATTACGCCTACCGCGAGCTGAAGCAGCACGATCGCTGTAACGCGTTTGGCCGCGGCGCGCAGCGGAGCCGGGCTTTCCGATTTGAGCATTTGGACGGCAATCCACAGCAGGTACGCTGCGCCAAGGATCGCAACAGCGGGGTGCAGCATGCGCAAGCGCAGCAGCATCCCGGTCGTACTGGAAAGGTCCTGCTGCACTCCCGCGGCAAGCGACGACGCGGGAAAGAGCGTGTCTCCCAGTGCCGCGATCGCTCCCGTAATGCTCACCAGCAGCGTGATCGCGAGAGCAGCCCATGTTTTGCGCGAGATATTTGCCCAGCGCAGCCGGCCGGAGTTCGTGTAGGCCAGCCAGGCCGTCGCCGCGAGCGCCGCAAGTAATAGCAGCGTATTTGCCAGGTGTGCCGAGAGATACCACGCGCGACCCGCGGATTGATCCCGGGCCACCAGGCGGAACAGAACCAGGCCCGCTCCCAGCATCGCTTCAATAAAGAGAAACACTAAAGACAGAACCGAATACCGCCGCACAGCATGCCGTTTCGGAAACGCCAGGAAGGCCCAGATCGCCATTGCCAGCGTTGCGAACGTATCCAGGCTGGTCATCGTCCGGTGGGTGAACTCAATCGCCATCGGCGCAGCCATGTGATGCGGGATTACTTGCCCGTTGCAGAAGGGCCAGTTTGCGCCGCATCCGTCGCCCGAGAAGGAGATACGCACATAAGCGCCCCACAAGATCACGGGTATGTTATAGGCCAGAACGGCCACTGCAAAAAGCGCAAAGCGCCTGCGAGCACTACTACTTACCCAATCCATCCCATTCCTTACCATTCCGCATCATAGCGACCCTGAACAGGGCCGCCACGCTGCACACTTCCGTGATGCGCCCGTCCATCGCCATGCGCAGCGCCTCCTCAAACGGCTGCCATCGCACCGTGATTTCTTCTTCCGGATCCAGGTTCATCGCGGTTGAAGAGAGCCCGGTTGCAAGGTATAACGTTTGGGTATCATCGGCCACACCGTTACAGTTATCCACCGTGCCCAGGGCCTGCCAGTGTTCAGCCAGCACGCCCGTCTCTTCGGCCAATTCGCGTTTCGCAACATCCAGCATGTTCGCCTCGCCCGGGTGCGATCCGCCGCGCGGTATCTCCCACGAATAGCGGTTTACGGAATAACGCCACTGGCCCACGAGCACAACCTCGTCGTGCTCATTGATCGCCACCACTCCGACCGACGGGCGTATTTCAATAACGCCGTAAATTCCCGGTCCGCCGTCCGGACGTATCACTTCATCCTCGCGCACCCGCACCCAGCGGTTCTCGTAAACGGTCCGGGACGATCTCGTTTGCCAGGGATTTCGGGGCACTGCTCTCAAATCCGTTCACTGCAAATTTGCGATAAAACGTGAACGTCCACGTTCCCTCCGGACAAGATCACGCCGGCCGATCGTATCCCACCGGGCAACTTGTCGTGCAGGACCGCAGCCGCGGCAACAGCGCCGCTCGGCTCAGTCAGCAGCTTCATCCGGGTCAGCAAGAATCGCAGAGTCGATTTGATCTCTTCTTCCGATACCAGAAGCACCTCCTCCAGCAGCGAGAGCACAATCGGGTAGGTGATCTCGCCCGGAATTGTCGTTCGCAGACCATCTGCGATGGTGGAGGGCGGCGGGATGGCGGTCCGTTCCCTTCGCTGTATCGAAAGATACCAGTCATTCGCCAGCGCCGGCTCGACGCCAAATACCCGCACTTTTGGCCGCAGCGCCTTCACGACCACCAGCGTTCCGGAAAGCAAACCGCCGCCGCCGAGCGGGGTAAGAATCGCGTCCAGGTCAGGACATTCTTGCAACAGCTCGAGCGCCGCGGTGCCCTGCCCGGCGATAATCCACGGATGATCGTAGGAAGGCAGCACGATCGCCCCAGAATCCTCAGCAATTTTGCACGCGATCTCTTCGCGGTTCTCCCGTTCGCGATCATGAAAAACAATCGTTGGTCCGTATGCCCTGGTGGAGTCCAGCTTGGTCTTCGGCGCGTCGGTTGGCATCACGATGGTTGCCGCCACGCGCAGGTGCGCGGCCGCAATTGCCACCGCTTGCGCATGATTGCCGGAAGAAAACGTGACAATGCCGCACGCGCGTTCTTCCTCGCTGAGCGACATCAGAAAATTCAATGCGCCCCGGATCTTGAACGATCCGCCGCGCTGCAGGTTTTCACATTTGAAGAAGGTATGTATTCCGGATGCTTCATTGAACAGCCGAGAGCTCTCAACCGGCGTCTTTCGCGCGAGTTCCTTGATGCGATCCGCGGCCGCGATGACGTCCTCCAGCGTGACTGCGCTACCCAAAGCTTCTTCAGCAGAGCTCATCAGTAGCCCGCTTTCTTGTCCACCAGATTCAGGAGCGGCTCGCCTTTGACATATCGTCGGAAATTGTCCAGAAAGCATTGCATGGTCAGGTCCAGCCAGTCGGGATCACGGGTCCGGTCGGTGCAGTGCGGCGAAATCAGCACGTTCTCCATATCCCATAACGGAGAATCCGCCGAAAGCGGTTCGGCTTCAAACACGTCCAGAGCTGCTCCGGCGATCTTCTTCTGCTGTAAGGCCCGAACCAGCGCCGCTTCGTCGATTACGGGGCCGCGTCCAACATTCATCACAATCGCCGACGGTCTCATCGCTCCAAACGCCGCATCGTTCAACATGTGTCTGGTTTCAGGTGTGAGCGGTGCGGCGGCGAGCACTACATCCACTTCGCCGAGCATTTCGTGGAGCTGGCCCGTGCCGAAAATCCGATCGAGAATCGGATCGTTTTGCGACAGGTCCGGTCTTCGCCGGATCGCATGGATCTTCACGCCCAGCGCCTTGGCCAGCCGTGCGCATTCCTGCCCGATCTCGCCGTATCCCACAACCCCCATGACCTTTCCGGGCAACCAATCGACTTTGAAATCGTCCCAGTGATGGGCTCGCTGGCTCTCCACTAACCGCCGCACGCGTTTGTAGAAATACAACATGCCGAGCACCGCGAACTCCGCCAGCGAGCGCTTAAAAACGCCTTTGGCATTCGTAACCGGAACCGGACTTTCCACCAGTTCGGGAAATAGCAGCTTCTCAACGCCCGCCGAGAGGCAATGAACCCACTTCACTCCATTGGCGTGACGCCACACTTCCCGGAAATCAACCGTTTTGCCGGTCAGACCCGAATATAAGATCACCTCGGCATCGGGCGCATGCTGTTCGAGCGTGGCCATATCATTCCCCACCTGGATATTCGCCGAATCCCCGATCGCCGGCAGATTGCGCAGGACGTAATGATCGGGAGGACAGATAACCAGCAGATTCGGTTTATGATGCGGGCTCAAGAGTCCATTTTAGGGCACGGAATAAATGTCCCCATGATCTGCAACCTGAGTGTTGCGAAGTGCTGGTCCAGCCCTAAAAATTGCAACAGCCTCGCAAAACGGTCTAAACCTCGTAAACTAGAGGTGTGGAACAACGGTGTACGTGCGGAGCCGTCCTGCCGGAGGATGCCCGCTTTTGCCACAAGTGCGGCAAACCTCAGTTCGAGGAAGATATTGCGCGGATCGAGGCGCAGGATGTCCCGCCCGCGCCAGTGCCGTCGCCAAGCGCTGCCCCGTCGGCGGGCGCTACCACTTCCCGGATCGGCTTTAGTAATATCCGCGCCGTGCTCATCACCATGGCCGTCGCGGCTCTCTCGCTCATTATTCTGTATCTAGCTCTTCTGCTGCTGCCGCTCTTGGTGCCCGTGATACTTTGCGGCGCTGGATTTGCGGCAGCCAAGTTCTACAAGAAGCAGACGCTTCAGCCGCTCACAAAGGGCGGCGGGGCGTTTCTAGGCATGATGACCGGGCTTTGGCTATTTCTGGTTGTGGCTATGTGCCTGGCCATCTTCAGCTTGGAGATTTCATCTCCGGCCGGCCAGGAGATTCTCAAGGCCGCCTCCGAGAAGGTTCCTCAGTTCGCCAACAATCCGCAAACGGCGAAACTGCTGGAACATCCGCAGGAGTTAATGAGCGGCGTCCGCGATGCTCTGATCCCTATGTTTTTCGTGATTACCATTTCAGCCGCGTTCGGCGGAATGCTGGCTGCCCGCACCTCTGCCTGGCGCAGGCGTACCTAACGGCTGTTCCCGCGGGCAGCACCGGCCCATACCCAGGCCCCGGATGGACGCGGTTGTTACCCTGAAATTTCCCATTCCTTAATGAGCAAGCCGATTCTGACGCTAACCGTGAACCCCGCCCTGGACCGGATTATCTCCGTGGATCGGCTGGTTTTTGAGGATCGCGCCTATATTGAATCCACAACCGAGGCCGCCGGCGGACGAGGTATCAACGCCGCGCGCGTATTGACCAGCTTCGGAGCTGAAACGGTGGCAATTACCGCTTCCGGAGGCGAGAACGGGCTCAGCTTCGAAAAGCATCTGGAAGACGATCGCTTCGCGAAGGAGATCGTCAAAATCCACAACAATATCCGGATCAACCTGACGATTTCAGACCGGCAGGGGCTTTCCATCAAGCTGAATGAAATTGGACCCGCACTGTCCGCGGCCGAGCAGAAGAGCGTCATCAACGCGACCGGGAAGCTGCTGCCCAAGGCGTCCTGGCTGATGTTATGCGGCAGCGTGCCGCCCGGGATGGATCTGCACTTCTATACGAAACTGATTGAGCTGGCGGCGAAGCACAAGGTGCAGACTCTGCTCGACACGGACGGAGATGCGCTTCTTCATGGCCTGGAAGCCAAGCCGACCATCGTAAAGCCGAACCAATCGGAAGCCGAACGTTTGCTGAACACCGCGCTGATCACCCGCTCCCAGCAGATCGATGCCGTGCAGCGGATCAAGGCGCTGGGACCGCAATCGGTGGTGCTCTCGCTGGGAAGCCGGGGTGTGATCGCGGCAACTTCTACTGAAGGAATTCTGGAAGTGATTCCGCCGCCCGTCGATGCCCGGTGTCCAATAGGCGCCGGGGACGCGATGTCGGCGGTGATCGTCTGGTCGCTCCATCAGGGCAGCTCTTTCAGCGATGCCTTGCGCTGGGGCGTCGCCGTAGGCACCGCGACTTCCAAGCTGCCGGGCATCACACTGGCGAACCTGGAGCAAGCGAAAGAACTTCTTCCGCAGGTTCAGATCACGCGCATTGTGCTGTAACGGCGCCGTCAGCGCTTAGTCGTATTTTTCGTAGATAATGTGCTTGCGATCGAATCCGCGCTCCCTGAGTTCTTTGCGGACATCATCGACCATTTCCTTTAGGCCACAGACGTAAATATCCATTGTGCGGAGTTCTTCCGGAGATGCTACCGCGAGTGCTTCATCAATGTGCGACTGGACGCGTCCGGTCAGCCCGGTCCAGGTTTCGGATGGGCGTGTGATCGTCGGCATAAAGCGGAATGCCGGATAGCGCCTGGCGAGATCTTCGAACTCTTCGTGATAGAGAAGCCCGCGCTCATAACGGACCCCGAACAACAAAGTGACCCGCGGCTGAGTCTTCGGCACGTGATCCAGCAGCATCGATCGGAACGGCGCGATGCCTGTGCCGGTCGCGATGAAAACGGACCGGCGCTCCGGATGCCGTAAGGTGAAGCCGCCAACCGGCTCATAGATGTCCACTTCATCGCCTGGCTTGAGATGGAACAGATAGGTCGAAAGCGGACCTTCCGGAACGCGATTCAGGCAGAGGGAAAAGCGGTTGCCGCCGCGCGGCGAGGCGATCGAGTACGGCCGCACGATTTCCTTTCCATTGACCGGTTCGATTACGGAAACGAACTGCCCGGGCGTGAATGAGAACTGCTCAACTCCGGGAATTTCGAATTCGAAGTGATGCACCTCCGGCGAAAGCTCTTTCCAATTCAACAACCTGGCTTTCAGCGTAAATAACCCTCTCTATAGAATGATGCTGGGCGCTCTTTCTTCGACTCCCACCTTGGGCGTCATTCGGCTCAGCAGATCCAGGAACATGCGGCCTCGCGGGCGTCCGTTCTGATTCTGCTGCCCGATCCGATGGAGAAAAACCAGCACCCCCAAAACATTTGAGTTGCGGATGAGGGACAGCCCCTCGCGTTCCGTTTTCGCCTTCTGGTAATCGCCCAGAGAAGCATTAAAGCCGCGTTGTACGGCGGCCGCGACACTATTCTCTGGCTTGGTCTCATATACCAAGCCGGATTCCATGGTGCGGCGCGTCTGAATCGATGCGTCGAGCGCCGCCATGATGTCGGTATCAATCGCGCCGGGCGTTCGCAGAGCGGCCTGAACCAGTGAATACACGCAGAATAGCAGGAGCTCTTCATGAGCCTCCAGAAACTCCTCCGTGACGGTGATGTCCCGATTCGGGAACTGTTCTTCCGACGCTGCGGGTTTCTCCCGGCTATGGGCTTCGCGAAGATATTCGCATTCGAGCGGGCACGAGAGGGAAACCTCGCGCTCGGTCCCACAGCAGATCGTGCAGATCTCTCCGTTCACAGCCGGACAATGGCGTTTGGCGCGGCGCTTTCCGCATATTTTGCACAAGATCGGTTCAGGCATCAGCTACCGAGTATTATCGGATCAGAGCCGATGCAAAGAGTGGATCTGTACATCAAAGTGACCATTGATCTGGAGGAAGAGGAGAAGGCGGAGCGCGTCGCGGGTGAGATTTGCCGCCAGATCGAAAAGCTCTATGTAGTGCGATCCGCCGAATTGTCCAGCACCGTTGTCCGGGAGTAGCACTCCAGATTTACTCACCCCAGCAGCTGCTGGTGGAGGCGTGTAAGAAACGCATCCGTCATTCCAGCAATGTAGTCGCAGACAAGGCGGCCGACCGGCGCACCGGAAAAATGTTCACGATACCCGGATGAGATGTGTTCGGGATGCTCGATCAAAAACCCGAACAGTTCACCCATCTTTTTCACGGCCGAATCGCGATCGGCCCTAAGCTGCGGATGTGAATAGACGCGGCTCACCAACAGGTCCCTCAACTGGCGATTTAGATCCGCCGCTTCCGCAGTCATCTGAGCCAGCCGGTAATCCAAGGCCCGCAGATCTTCCAAAGACTCAACACCCGAGCGCCCGGCAGCATCAACTGTGCCTTCAATCAAACCGCCAATCAAAAGATTCATCAGACGCCGCTGGATTTCCCAGAAGCGTACGCGATTGGCGGCCCCGGGAAACTGGGTATCGACCTGTTCGGCGAACGCGGCTGCAACTGGAGCTGCTTCCGCGATGTCTTCGACCGAAATGAGCCCGGCGGAGAATCCGTCATCCAGGTCAGCCGTGGTATAGGCGATTTCATCGGCGAGGTCGATCAACTGCGCCTCGAGCGGCGGCCGCTGCCCGGGCAAGAGGTCCTGCAGATCCGCCTCTTCGTCCGGTTGGACTTCGCGTGAGTGCTTGATGATGCCCTCGCGTACTTCGAAGGTCAGGTTGAGGCCGTCGAAGCGGGCGTAGCGCTCCTCCAGCAGATCGGTAATCCGGAGCGCGTGGCGGTTGTGCTCGAATGAGCCGCCGAGCCGGCGCATCTGCCGGTCTAACTCCTTTTCACCGGCATGGCCGAAAGGAGGATGCCCCAGGTCGTGAGCAAGCGCAAGCGTTTCCGTATACTCCTCGTTGAGACCTAACGTCGCGGCAGCGGTGCGGGCCACCTGAGAGACTTCGAGCGTATGGGTCAGCCGATTGCGGAAGTGATCGCAGAGCCCAGGCGCAAAGACCTGGGTTTTGCCTTCCAGCCGCCGGAAGGCTCGCGAGTGAATAATGCGGTCGCGGTCGCGTTGAAAATCCGTACGGTACGGATGGGCCGGTTCAGGGAATCTGCGGCCGCGCGAATTCCGGGGATCGAGTCGTAACCGCCCCAGCATGCCCGGCTTGGCTACTTTGGAGCTTCAGCCGAAAGCTCGTTGGCAGCCCGGCTCACCGCGGGACGCGCATCGGGACCCTTCAACGACTGCAGAATGTTCTTGGCCTGTTGTGGGTTCGTGTTTTCGTCCAGGCTGGCAAGCAGGATTTGAGCTTGCGCCTTCGAGACAAGGTCGGTAGGCTTGTTTACCACCGAACGAAGCAGTTCCTGCGCTTCGGGCACCCTCTTTTCGCCGGCATAGAGCTGGGCCAGCGCAATCTTTGCGAGTACCGCGGATTCGCTGTCGGAACCGGCTACGGCCTTGAGATCGGTTTCTGCACCTTTCGTATCGCCCTTAGAGGCTTTCAGCGTTCCCAGGTAGTAGCGAGCAATCCAGCCCTCGCGGGTTCCGCCATCCTTCGCGGCGACATGCGAAAGTGCCTTGATGGAGGCTTCGGTCTTTGCTTCCTGTGTGGGGAAGGTCTTGGCAAACTGGTTCGCCGGTCCGACCTGGGCGTCGAGAACGCTGAGCGCAGCTTGCAGATCCTGCTGTCGAAGAGATCTGCTATGGGATGAGTACCAGTATGCTCCGCCTACGATGGCCAGTATCACCGCAGCGGCAATCGCCCAGATGGTAACTCTGCGGCGGTTCAGAGTGACGTAATCAACGGTGCGGGAGACTGCATCGGTAAACTGATCGTGCTGCAGTTGCTCCTTAAGTTCGTGGCGGGTCAAAGCGTACTACGGCCTTTCCAAGTTGGCGACGGATCACTAGTAGCTTAGCATGGCGGGGAGTCCCGCCGTCTATGCCCGCAGATCGGCTAAATCACGCCGTATCGCGAACTTCACCAAGCCGGCCACGTCGTGAATATCCAGCTTACGCATAAGACTGGAGCGATACGTATCGACGGTCTTCGGGCTGAGTGAGAGGCGGGCGGCAATTTCTTTGGCGCGGACACCTTCCACCAACAGCGAGAACACTTGAAATTCCCGGCTGCTAAGCGATTCCAGCGGATCGTCGGCATGATTTCGGCCGTTCGTTTCCCCGAACAGAGACATCACTTCAATCTGCGGCGAAACATAAATGCCGCCCTGAGTGAACTGGCTGAGCGCTTCCGCCATCTGTTCGCAGGACGAACTCTTCAGCAGAAAGCCGCAGGCGCCGGTCCGCAACACTTCCAGCACGGTTTTGCGGTCTTTCCGAACCGAGAACACGGCGCAGCGGGTACGCAGCCCCTCGTCGCGAACGCGCCGGATTACTTCGGTGGCGGCGAGATCTGACAAACCGAGATCCAGCAGGGCAATCGCCGGCTGCAGGCGGCGTATCTCCGTCAGCGCCGCGGACGCGCTCCCCACCTGGGCAACTACATGAAACCGCGGGATGGAGTTGCACAGGGCCGCGAAACCTTCGCGGACCAGGGTCAGTTCATCGGCAAGCAAAATCTCGATCGAACGAGGCTCAACCAACGGGAGAGCGACACTTTGAGGGGCAGAACCAGGCATGGTGTATTGGCACGCTATGTGCTGATAAGGAGGTGGATTAGCCCAACCACTTATCTCAACCAGCCTGATCTTAACCAGCCCGATCCTAACCGGGCGACCGGAACCTACCCGATATCATGCGGCAGTTAACGGAAGCTGCGGATCGCCTCCGCCTCATCGTCATACACCTCGAAAACCGTGTACAGCTTTGTAATCTGAAGCAAGTCCTTGACGCGCTTCGACAGCCCGAGGAGCTTCAATTGGCCGCCATTGTTGGTAATGGTCGTAAAGCCGGAAACCATCTCGCCAATTCCGGAGCTGTCGATATAGGAAACGTCGGCCAAGTTGAGAAGCAGTTTCTTGTGCCCTTTTGCCGCGAGATCGCGGATTACATCCCGGAAGGCGCTCGCGCCCTCGCCCAGTGTAATTCGACCGGATGCATCAATTACGGTGACATCGCCAACCTGGCGAGATGCCAATTTAACACTCACTTCCGCCTCCTTCGTGGATCAGATAACGTGTAAAAGCCGAACTTCAAGACTGCGGTAAATTCTTAACCAGGCGAACTTCTATCCCTCCGCCTGGCCGGTTGTGGATGTCAAATTCATCCATAAAAGCGCGTGCCAGCAACAAGCCGCGGCCGGATTGACGCAGCAGATTCTCCGGGGAAAGCGGATCGGGAAGGGAATTGAAATCGAAACCTTCGCCTTCGTCTCCGATGATAACCGTAAGGCTGGTATCGGCCCGCTCGATATCCAGGTGGACCTTCTTGTTTTTGTTGTAACGGTTGCCGTGCACCACCGCGTTCACGGTGCATTCGCGAACCGCCATCCCAATCTGGTGCTGCTCGTCTTCATCGAAGCCGAGTTTGCCCGCCTCCCGCAGCGCCAGGTCCTCCGCCTTATCGACGCTCTGCAGGTTTGACTCTAGGGTAGTCTGAATCTTCTCCATTTTGCTGCGTGGCCGCCAGGCCATAACTAAGCCTCGCCGCCCAGCCGAGTGTATTGGGCGCGGCCCCAAGGGCAGCCCAGGCGTCGTGTCCAACACAGAAACGTCTCGTTAACGGTGGTCAAAATAATCTCCGCGATCTTTGCCAAGCCATCGCGCCGCGACTCGCCGGACGATTACCTGGGAGAGTGGCTGTTCCTAGCTTATATTCACGCAGATCCGGACAGGAAAGGATATGAGCCAAATCGCCCACAATAATGCAGTGGACCATCTGAAGTCAACCGCTTTCAGTACCGGGTGAGTACGTGCGTTGTTTGCTGAACAGAACGGACGCTGAAGAAGCGGTGAGAATGGGTGCATGGATGCGCCCGGCGCAAGGCACTTACTGGCTTCCGGATTCGACAACCTGGTTTACGAAGCGCGCGACGGCACGGTGCGCCGCGTCCCGCGAACTCCGGAGGCGCGAGCGGCGTGTCTGCGGCAGTTCCGGTTCCTGCCCAATCTGGCAGCGCATTTACCGGTTGCGATTCCCGCGCCTTCGTATTGGGACGGTGCGGAGTTGGTCTATCCCAAGCTGAAAGGAGAGCCGCTGGCGCCTGGCATGCTGGAGCATGTCGATACGGCCGGGGTCGCGGGTGAGATTGCTGCATTCCTGCGGGCGCTGCACTCCCTTCCGGTCGATGATGCGATTCGCTGGGGCATGCCGGCGAGAAGCAGAACCACACAACTGCTGGAGGCAGCGGATCGGGTGTTGCCCCTGATTCCGCCAGAACTGCGCGCCGCGGCTTGGGACTGGCGCGCCGGGTTCGTTGAGATGCCCCACCCGAGTGTCCCGATCCACGCAGACCTCTGGTACGAGAACATCCTGGTTGATCCGCAAACCGGCCGTGTTACCGGTGTGCTGGATTTCGATCAGGCCGGAATCGGAGACCCGGCCTGGGATCTGGCGACACAACTTCACTGCGGCAGAACCTTCGCGGAACAGGTGTTCGAAGCCTATCCGTTCAAGGACGCGACCCTGTGGATGCGCGCCAAAGCGCTATTCCGCTTGCGTCCATTCGAGGGCCTGGACTGGGCCGTGCGAAATAACGAGCCCGCCGAATTCGAGGACGGGTTGAGAAAACTTCAGGAGGTCGGCGTGCTTGCCGACGCGGGCATGATCCGCACGACGACGGCTCCATGGCTGGGCACCGTAGCCGAGTAGCTGCGCTTCATAACGCCCAGATCTTTCCCTGCCCAGAGATCGCGCACCGAGTTGCTGAGCGATTCGGGATAGCCGAGATCGGTCCAGGATACGCTGATTGGGCTCGGCGATTCGCCCCGGTTGAGTAACGCGACCGCCCGGCCGCCGTCGCTGAGCTGCTTCGACCAGACTTCCAGATCGCCATCGCGGTGCACGCGTTTCCCCTGAACACCGAGCGGGTCTTGATCGACCGCGATCAGTTCCTTGTTGGTGAGAATCTCGTGAGTAGCGGGACTCATGTTCCGAATATCGTTTCCGGCCATGAGCGGAGCAGCAAGGATGCACCACAAGCTGAAATGCGCGCGTGCTTCGGTGTCGGTTAGCCCGCCATTGCCCACTTCCAGCATGTCCGGATCGTTCCAATGCCCGGGGCCGGCGTAACTCGCGAGCCCGTCCACCTGATCGAGGATCTGCACCACGCCCAGGCCGTCATCTTTCCTCGCGGTACTCCATTTGTCCGTGATGTCACCGGTGGCGCGCCACAAGTTGCCAACATCTTCGGCCCACAGCCACGGCTTGGTGGATCCCCATTCGCACAAGCTGAAAACAATTGGCCGCCCGGACTTCTTCAGGGCGTCTCGCATGATGGAATACGATGCCTCGGAGTTTTGGGTGCTGTGGTTGCACCAGTCATATTTCAGGTAATCCACGCCCCACTCGGCGTACTGGCGCGCATCTTGAAATTCGTAGCCGCGGCCGCCCGGGCGGTTCTGGCAAGTGCCGGTGCCCGCATCGGAATAAATGCCGAATTTCAGGCCTTTCGAGTGTACGTAATCGGCAAGCGCCTTGATGCCCGAGGGGAAACGCTGGGGGTCGGGAACAATGTTGCCTTTGGCATCCCGGCTAACCTGCCAGCAATCATCGATGACGACATACTGATAGCCGGCATCTTTCAATCCCGAACTGATCATCGCGTCGGCGACGCCCCGAATCAGGTCCTGGCTAACATTGCAGCCGAACTTGTTCCAACTGTTCCATCCCATGGGAGGCGTTCGGGCCAATCCGTTATCAAGAGCGAAGACCGGCAGAGCGGTGACCGCAAGCAGGCCGAAGAAAGGGAGCATCGCGCGAAAAGGTAAGGTCGTTTTCATCCGTCAAGCGATCATAACGCATGGGGAGCGCGAGATCGGGAGCGCCCAGGGTCAGGCGGCTTCGGAGTCAGAAGCGGGGTCCCAATCGGCGAAAAGGTCAGGCTTGAGGTCGATGGCGCGGACCTCGATTTGTTCAAGTGTAAATTCGAACCCAAGCTCGGCGGGCTCGAAGTCATTGTGGCGTTCTTCGTGAACTGCCTGGATGTACTGGCGGGCCGCTTCGTCCAGACGAGCCTTAGTTTTGCGCTTGCGTACCTCTTGAAGCTCCCGGAGCGCAGCGGTGTCCTTTTCGCGCTGGCGGCGCAGACGGGATTCCTGAATGCTGAGATTGTTCAACTGGCGCTGATAAGCGAGGAAGACCTTGGCTTCGATAAGGTGGCGGCGAACGTCATCCGCTTCGGTGGGGAACAATTCGGCGAATTCGAGGCGGCCAAGCGCGTAGATTCCCATTTCGAGCGACGGAATGCGCAACAATCGCCATTCGGTATCGGCAAGCGATTGGACGAGGTTGCGTTCGTCATCGGCAGCGGGTTGAAAGCGCTGGATGAATTCGGTGACATGCGCCTCATAGAGCGCGGCATCATCGCCGGGGAGCAGGATGGTCCGGCCGGTTAAACCCGTTTTGACGGCGTTTAAGGATGATTTGGCCTTACCGGTTTCGGAGGTGGGGCCAGTGCTGAGCTGCGCATTCTTTTGATTGGCAGCGATTTGAGCCGAAGTAGACATAAATTGGCTGCCTGAACGTAGCACGGCGAAGGCAAGAAACGGATCGGGACGAATGGCAGAAATGGGGTTAAGGCGAGAGGATAGAGCGAGATAGGATTATTTTTGTGCGTTGTGAATGGCCCACGGCGGGGCGCCGCAACGGGGGATGAAAACGGGTTCGAGAAGCGCTAGGCTGCTAGTTGCCGGGAGCGGACAGAGGCCGATTTCGGTCTGGAGCTAGAAGCCCGCCTGTGAATGT
>DATIMA010000267.1:0-10647 GCA_035475915.1 Bryobacteraceae bacterium | reverse complement strand
CCAGGCAAGGCCCGTCCCGCAATGGCTGCCCAAGAGCACCATTTACGAACTCTGGCTCAACGCGTTCAGCGAGGAGGGCACGCTCCGGGGTGCGATTCCAGGCTTGCAACAGCATGTTGCCGATCTGGGCGCCAACATTGTTTACCTCGGTCCGATTGCCAAGCGCTCCGGCACGCCTCATGCCTCGCCGTACAATATCGCCGACTACAACGCCATTGATGCACAGTACGGGACCGAGCAGGATCTGCACTATTTCATCTCAGCCGCGCACAAGCTGGGGCTCAAGGTGATGCTGGATATCGTGTATTACCACTCGGCGCCCGATAGTGTCATGATGAACAACCCCGGTTTCTTTATCCGAACTAATGAAGGCAAAATTGCACGCGGCTTCTGGCCCCAGCCGTTGCCCGATTATAAGAATCCGCAGGTCCGCAAATATCTCATCGACAGCCTGGTGCATTGGGTGCGCGATTTCGCAGTCGACGGTTTCCGCTGCGACGTCGGAGCAGGCGTGCCGGTCTCGTTCTGGGATCAGGCGAGAAAAGCGTTGGACCGCGTGAATCCGGAAGTCATTCTGCTTTCGGAATCAGACCGCCCTGACGACCAGTTGCAAGCGTTCGATATCAATTACAACTTTCAGTACTATCTGACTCTTCGCTCCGTTTTGCGCGATGGCGAGCCGGCGATCAAGTTGCGCGAACAGTGGGAGGACGCGAATCGGACGATGCCGCACGGCGCCAGGCTCCTGCATTACACCGACAACCACGATTGGCGCAGAGCCGTTCTCGAGTTCGGCGAGAAGGGCGCGCTGGCAGCATCTACTCTGGATTTTACGCTGGACGGCATCCCCTTCCTCTACAACGGCCAGGAAGTGGGCGACTGCACCGCCACTCATTGGATCACGCGCGCCCCCATCAACTGGTCGCAAAAGGGAAACGGAACCGACGAAAAGGTGCTGCGGCAAACGTATGCGAAATACAAAAGGCTGTTCGAAATGCGAGCCACTCATCCGGTCTTAACGTCAGGCGAAGTGATCTGGATCAACAACACGCAGCCGGATAGCGTGCTGAGTTTTCTCCGGAAGAAGGGAAACGAAGAGGTTTTGGTGATTCTGAATCTCTCCAATCGGAACACGCACGTTACGGTCGATCTGCCGGTAATGGATTATTATTCCGTAGAAAATTTGCTGAGCGAAGGCAAGACCTGGTTTCAGCTTTACTCGGGCCGTGTTTCCGCCAACCTCGGCGCATACGAATCCATTATCGGGAAGAGGATACCGCTGGTTCCATTGCAGCCGGGTAAGTGAGACGCGCGCCTTGTTCTGAAAGCCTATGGACTTACACTAGAAGGAGATGCCTGCCCTCGCCGAACGCCTGATCCAATCCACCTTGCTAGATCGCATCGGCAATACCCCGCTGCTGGAGATCCGTCTGGCGCGGCGCGGCGCGGTACGTGTCTTCGCCAAGGCGGAATTCTTCAACCCCGGTGGATCTGTGAAGGACCGTCCCGCATTGAATATGATCCGCGAGGGCGAGCAGAGCGGCCAACTGGTTCCCGCCAAAATTCTGCTGGATTCGACGAGCGGCAACACCGGAATTGCATATGCGATGATTTGCGCGGCAAAGGGGTACCGGGTAAAGCTGTGCCTGCCGGCGAACGCATCGGAGGAACGGAAACAGATTTTGCGGGCCTACGGCGCCGAACTAGTGCTTACCGACCCGGGCGAGGGCTCGGATGGGGCGATTCGCGTTTGCCAGGGGATCTACGAAAAGAATCCCGAGACCTACTTCTATCCGGACCAATATAGTAATCCCGCCAACTGGCAGGCTCACTACGAAACGACCGGACCTGAGATCATCCAGCAGACGGGCGGCCAAGTCACGCACTTTGTTACGGCACTGGGAACCACCGGCACCTTCACCGGCATCGCGCGGCGCTTCAAACATGATTTGCCCCACGTGCGCTGCATTTCGGTTCAGCCGGCATCTCCTTTACACGGGCTGGAAGGCACAAAGCACATGCCAACCTCGATCAAACCCGCTATTTACGATCCAAGCCTGGCTGACGATAATCTGTGGATCGAGACAGAAGATGCTTATGCGATGGCGCGGCGGTTGGCGCCGGAAGAGGGTTTGCTAGTGGGCATTTCGGCAGCAGCGAACGTTCTAGCTGCGACCCGCGTGGCCGAGCAAGTATCTAATGAGGGACAGCGGGGTATGGTCGTAACAATTCTGTGCGATGGTGGGCAGAAATACCTGAGCGAAGCTTTCTGGAATGATTGAAATTGACTCGAAGCCGTGGCACACCATGGTGCTGCACGCGGAGCGCACGTACCCGAATGAGTGTTGCGGAGCGATGCTAGGCAGAATCCTGAGTGAGAAGAAACTAGTTACTGAGGCGATACCGCTCGAAAACGCGTACGCGGGGGAGAAGGGCGCACGCTATGAACTTCATCCGAAAGATCTGATGGAGGCCGATAAGGCGGCGCGATCTCGTGGACTCGATCTGATTGGCATTTTTCATTCTCATCCGGATTGCGATGCGTACTTTTCACAAACCGATTTGCAGAATTCGTGCCCGTGGTACTCATTCGTCGTGTTATCCATCCAGAATGGCAAGTTCGCGCATGCGAAAAGTTTTCTGCCGGATGCAGACCAAACCCAGGCAGATAGTGAGGAATTGAAATGGCAAAAATCCTGATCCCGACGGCTTTGCGGCAGTTCACCGAGCAAAAGGACTCCGTCGAAGTGAACGGAGGAACTGTGGCGGATGCGCTGAATCAGCTTACGGCGCAGTACCCCAATATCAAGAAGAATCTGTTCAATGACCAGGGCAAGCTTCGCAGCTTTGTCAACATCTATGTGAACGATGAGGACATCCGCTACTTGAACAAGGATGCGACGGCACTGGAAGGGAGTGAAACCATCTCCATTGTTCCGAGCATCGCGGGAGGCGCGGCCGGCGTTGCGGAGCCCGAAGCGGCTGCGCTGACGAACGAAGAGATTGCCCGGTATAGCCGCCATCTGATTGTGCCGGAGGTTGGGATGGAAGGCCAGCTCAAGCTCAAACAGGCAAAGGTGATCATGATTGGCGCGGGCGGTCTGGGCGCGCCGTTGGGATTATATCTGGCGGCTGCCGGAGTGGGCCGCATCGGCATCGTCGATTTCGACGTGGTGGACGCGTCCAACTTGCAGCGGCAGGTGATTCACGGAACGCGCGATCTGGGGCGTAAGAAACTGGATTCGGCCGCGGACAGCATGCGCGATATCAATCCGAATGTTCAGATCGACAAATTCGATACGAGCTTGTCAAGCGAGAACGCGCTGGAGATTCTGAAGGACTACGACATCGTAGTAGATGGCACGGACAACTTCCCGACGCGCTATCTCGTGAACGATGCCTGCGTGCTGCTGAAGAAACCGAACGTATACGGCTCCATCTTTCGCTTCGAAGGCCAGGCAACTGTGTTCGCGTATGAGGATGGACCTTGCTATCGCTGCCTCTACCCGGAGCCGCCGCCTCCTGGGTTGGTGCCCAGCTGCGCCGAAGGCGGTGTGCTGGGTATTCTGCCCGGTATGATCGGGCTGGTTCAGGCGACCGAGACGGTCAAGCTGATCCTTGGCGTCGGCGAACCGCTCAAGGGGCGACTACTGCTTTATGATGCGCTGGGAATGCGCTTTCGTGAGCTGAAGCTGCGGCGCGACCGCCACTGCCCGGTTTGCGGCGATCACCCGAGCGTAACAAAGCTGATTGACTATCAGGAGTTCTGCGGTATTCGTCCGGCTCCGCCTCAGGCAGTACAGACCGAAGGCGTCATCGATGTGCAGGAAGTGAAACGGAAGCTGGATCGCGGCGACGATTTTCTGCTAATCGATGTGCGCGAACCTCACGAGTATCAGATCGCTCGAATTCCTGGAGCGAAGCTGATTCCGTTAGGCGAGTTGCCGAAGCGCCTGAACGAACTCAATCCCGAAGCCGATATTGTTGCGCACTGCAGGAGCGGCGCACGCAGCCAGAAGGCAGTTGATCTCATGAAGCAGAGCGGCTTCAAGCATGTGCGCAACATGACGGGCGGGATTCTCGCGTGGAGCGATAAAGTCGATCCCAGCGTGCCGAAGTATTAGATCAGGCCGTTGCTTTGTCCGGCTCGGGCTGCCAGAACTTCATTTCATCCGCTGACGGTCCGTACATGCCCGGGATTTCGAGGTTGTTTAGCCGTAAGTAAACGCCCAACTGCGCCCGATGGTGAATGATGTGATTCAACATCGTTGTGCGCAGCACGAGCGCGCGCGGCATCGAGAAAACCGGATTCCCGGCAAATTTGAAGCTCCAGATCTTCTGCAGGTCCGCCTCGCTCGCTCCGTTTATCCGGCTGCGGGCCTCAGCGACGCTTTTATCGAACGTATCCAGCAGCTCTTGTCGTGACTTCGCCACAAACGGCTCGAACTGGCCGGGTTGCATGTCCAAAACATCTTCATCGATTACGTTTACTGTCCAACCGGGCAGTTCGGCTACGTGGCTAGCCAAACGCCCCAGCGACATAGATTTTTCGTGCGGCTTATAACTTAGCTTGTCTTCCGGAACTCGCTCCAGGATCTTTCGCGTGTTCTTCATTTCCTCGTCGAATTCAGGGACAAAGGCTGTCTCGAAACCCATTCTCTTCTCCGGCCGCAAGCTGTGCGGCACAAAGGCAGAATATCACTCCATCAAGGCGAATACAAGGCGAATATACGAGGGTAACTCAGGGCTACGAAATGTCCCGGCGCTTGGTCTTGCCTAACAGGTGCCGCGCCTTTGAAATGGCCTGTGCCTCCGCCTCCTCGGCGGTAGGTTTCGAGAAGCGCGCCAGGCACGCGCCGGGTGATACGTTGTCCGCCTGGCAGACGTACTTATCGCCAACTTTGTAACTCGTCAATCTCACCGGCCAGCCGTCAATCTCAATCTGGCGCTCCTGAAACTGTTCCGCCTTGCTCGTTGCTTCCATAACGTGCCCTAAACCCCTGCAGATTTTGCCGTGCCCCGCTCTACCGGCGCACCCACCAAGTTGCCCCACTCCGTCCACGATCCGTCGTAATTCGTCACGTTCGGCAGGCCCAGCAGGTATTTCAGAACGAACCAGGTATGGCTGGAACGCTCCCCGATCCGGCAGTAGGCAATCGTGGGCTTCGACGCGCTCACGCCTTCTGCGGAATACAGCGCCTTCAGTTCGTCAAAGCTCTTGAATGTCCCATCGTCATTGCAGGCCTTGCTCCAGGGAACGTTGCGCGCGCCGGGAATATGGCCGCCGCGCTGGCAGGTTTCCGGCAGTCCCGGAGGCGCGAGAATCTCGCCTGTAAATTCCTGCGGACCGCGCACGTCTACCAGCGACGCCGCATGATTCTTGACCGCTTCCTGTACCTGTGGAAGGAACGCTCTCAACGAAAGGTCCGGCTCCTGGGCTTTGTACTGGGTGTGCTCGTAAGACGGAGTCTTATCGCTCACTTCCCTGCCTTCCGCCAGCCACTTTTTGCGGCCTCCGTTTAAAAGCCTCACGTCTTTGTGACCGTAAACCTTGAGCTGCCACAATGCCCATGCCGCGAACCAGTTATTGCTGTCCCCGTACAAAATAATGGTCGTGTCCGGCTTGATGCCCGATTTCGACAGCAGCGCTTCGAGGTCGCTCTTCGGCAGAATGTCTCGCCGCACGATGTCGCAGAGCTGCGTGTTCCAGGCCCAGGCAATTGCCCCTGGGATGTGCCCCAGATCGTAAGCGCTCGTATCAACGTCCACTTCTACGATGCGCACAGAAGGATCGTTCAGCTTGCCCGCCAGCCAATTCGTATCGACTACGACTTCAGGATGTGCATACTGTGCCATAATCTCCTACCTTAACACGGTATTCTCTATCGAGAAAGCGGGATCGCTGCTACGACGGCAACGAGTAGCGTATCTGATCGGCGGCTAAGATGAAGTTCTGAGACGCCAAACTCCCCTCTACGAAGCCAAGGACGAAATTAGTACGCTTACCACGCGATTGTCCGCGGTGAAGGTGCCCGCGCTGGATGGAATTAGGGGCATTGCTGTCCTGATGGTGATGCTGCACCATCTGTCCGAATACCTTCCGCACGACTCGGGGCCGTTTTCCGCAATCGCAGCCGTGCTGCGTACCGGTTGGGATGGCGTCGATTTGTTCTTTGCCCTATCGGGCTTTCTCATAACGGGGATACTGCTCGATACCAAATACGCACCCAATTACTTCCGGTCCTTTTATGCGCGTCGCATACTGCGAATCTTCCCGCTGTACTACACGGTTCTGAGCGCGATTCTGCTCGCGGCACTGTTTCCTTATATAGGCCCCTGGCTCCATCCAATGCTTCCGGTGCCTCATGACCGATGGTTCTATTTTGTATACCTGAACAACTGGTGGCCGTTGCTGAAGGATACCTGGCATGGAAACATCATTGGCCATTTCTGGAGCTTAGCGGTCGAGGAGCAGTTCTACTTGCTTTGGCCGCTTTGCGTCTGGCTGCTGCCCCGCAAGAAATTGCCGTGGGTTGCCGCTTTCGGAATCGCCATCGCCGTGCTTATCCGGTGCGTTCTCTACTATTACTTCCGCCCCAGTCGCAGCATAGTTGAAAACACCTTCGCGCGCATGGACACGTTATTGATGGGTGCATTGATGGCGATGCTTGTCCGGAGCCCTCGCGCTCTAAGGTCTGTGCGTCCATATTTATACGGCATCGCTGCTGCTTCACTCAGTGTGTATATCTGGTTCAACACCTGGGGCGTTCACTCCCACTTTGGAGCAGTCTATCGTTCGGTTGTTCAATTCTCGCTGATCGCCATAATCTTCAGCGCGGTCGTGCTGTACGCCTTTGCAACGCGCGACGATCGTTCCACTGTACAAGCGGCCTTTTGCCGTCCGCTACTCCGGCGGGTCGGTAAATACAGCTATGGCATGTACGTTTATCATGTGCCGATTATGCCCGTGGCCGCCGTGATTCTGCATCATCTCGTGAGCCACACCTTCAACGGGCCGGGCTCGGTAGCCTTCATCATCGGCATTATTCTGCTTACCTACGCTGTCGCCAAGCTCAGCTTCGAGCATTTCGAAAGCCGGTTTTTGAAGCAGAAGAAACGGTTCTCGCCACAGGAACCGGTTGTGAAAGTTCAAATCAACGAAACTATTCACACCTGAGCGCCGCTGCCGGGTCAATTCGCGCGGCCGCGGTCGCTGGAAACAGAGAGGCGCAAACCGCTACGCTGAGCAGCAGCACCGCGTAGCTCACGAACGTGACTGGATCGGTGGCGCTGACGCCATAGAGCCATCCGGCGCTCAGGCGCGTGGCTGCAAGCGCCGCGCCAATTCCGATCACGACACCTATCGCAACCAGGCCCACTCCCTGCCGCAACACCATTCCAAGCACCTGTCCTTGCGAACCACCGAGCGCCATCCGGATGCCGATTTCCGCTGTCCTCTGCTTCACCGAATACGACACTAACCCGTACAGGCCGGCGCACGCGATCAGAATTGCCAGCCCTGCGAACCCGCTCAGCAAAACCGTCTGGAAGCGTCGCTTCGCATTTGCCTCCGAGATTCGTTGGCTCATAGTATGGATATCTTCTAGACTCAACACTGGATCCATGCGATGGAGAATCCGGCGCGCGGATGCGATTACCCTCTCCGGCCGATTCTTAACACGAATCGCGAAGTACGCAAAGCCAGGAAAGCCAGGACGGTAGGGCCGGAACACTTCGGGCCGCGGTTTCTCTTCCAGCGTTGTTTGACGCAGATTCGCGACAACGCCAATTACGGTGATCCACGGGGCGCCGGACAGGTTGCCGACCCCAGACCGAATTTCTCTGCCCAAAGGGTCACCCGTTCCCCAAAATGCCTCTGCAAAGCTCTCATTCACAATTGCAACCGAGTTATTCTTCAGATCGCGATTATCGAAATCCCGGCCTGGTAATATTGGTAGGCTGATCGCATCGAAATAGCCGGGCGTGACGGAACGGCTATCAAGCATGTCTTTCGCATTGCCATACCCTTGATTTCGAAGGCTGTAACCGACCCGGTGATCAAGCGAATCACGTCCGCCGCACCAAGCTTAAGCACGCCCGGAGCGTTCCGCACGGCATGCATGAATTCCGCGAAGAATTCCGTCTGCTGCTGCGCGGCCTTATAACGCTTGTCCAGGGATAACCGCATCGTCAAAGCGGACGGAGAGAATCCGGGATCTACTGCCTCCAATGCGATATAGCTGCGGATCAATAACCCCGCTCCCGCGAGCAGTACAACCGACAGCGCCACTTCGATAACGACCAGACCGTGACGCCAGCGGTTTGAGCTCCCAGCCAACCCTCTTCCGCCCTGCCTCAAAAGTGCACTCAGGCTCACGCACGATGCTGCGAGTGTGGGCGCGATACCGCTCACTAGCCCCGCCAGAACCGAGACCGCAACTGCAACGAAGAGCACGCGTCCATCGACTGAAGCCTCTTCGAAACGCGGTATGTTGCCCGGGTTCAGCCGAACCAGCGCGCGCACGGCGGCCACGGCGAATAGAACTCCAAGCACGCCTCCAAAGGACGAGAGAAGCAGTGATTCGGTCAGCATCTGCCGTATCAGTCTCGCGCGCTCCGCCCCTAGGGCCACGCCAACGCCGATCTCCTGCCTGCGGGCTGCCACTCTCGCCAGCAGCAGACTTGCGACGTTGCTGCAGGCAATCAGTAGAACGAAAATGACAGCGCTCAGCAGCACCCAGAGCATCTTTTGCGTTCGGCCAGCGCGACTAATACATGGAACACCTGTGGGCTCAGCGGCAGCAGGTCGCCGCTGGTGTTTGGGAGCCTTGCTTCACGCGCCAACTATACCGCATCGCGATATAGTCGCGCGCGAATCATGGCTTGAGGCGCATCTCCGTGTATTCCTGCCGCAATTCCGCGCAAAGCGCTTCAACCACCAGTTCGTGATCCTCTCGCTGTGGCAGCCCGGAAACCGTAACGGAACCAACTACGCCGACGCCCGTAACGGTGAGCGGAAACGATCCCCCGTGCGGCGCGAAGTCGGCCAGATGCAGCCCGTATTTCTCTTCCAGGGCGACATTCTTCTGCTGTAGCTCCAAACCCATCCTGTACGAGCTGCGATGAAACCGCGCTACCACGTTTGCCTTGCGCCGCGCCCATTCGGCGTTGTCCGGGGCACTTCCGGCCAGCGCGCTAAAGAACAACAGTTGCCCGACGCGCCGGATGTCGATTACCAGTGGGTAGCGGCGCGCAAGCGACATCTCCCGAAGCCGCAGACCCAGGTTCCAGGCATTCTCCTCGTGGAAATGTTCGAAGCGGAGTCTGTCTTCTTGTGCCGCTATGGTCGCCAGGTCCTCATCAATCGGCAGGGGACGGAGATCCGGGGACGGGAGATCCGGGGGAGAGATCCGGGGGAGAGATCCGGGGACAGAGATCCGGAGAGATCCGGGGACAGTCACCGTAATTCCGGGAGATCCGGGATCCGGGGACAGTCACCGTAATTCCGGGAGATCCGGGGACGGAGATCCGGGGACGGAGATCCGGGGACAGTCACCGTAATTCCGAAATTTTAAGAATCCGAGTGCTTCGCGAGCACTTTTGAGGTATGCCTCGACACAGGCGGGTGGTTCTGCCCGGCCGTCCGCACCACATCACCCAGCGTGGAAATAATCGGCGAGATGTGTTCTTCGAAGGCAGCGACCGCGAACTCTATCTATCTTTGCTCCGAGAGTATTCCGCCAAATATCAGGTGGAGATTCTGGGGTACTGCTTGATGACCAATCACGTTCACCTGATCGCCGTCCCGGCAGACGCAACAGGACTAGCCAAGGCGATCGGGCGGGTACATAACGACTACGCGCGCTGGCTTCATATTCGAAGGCCCGAATCCGGGCATTTGTGGCAGAATCGTTTCTTTTCCTGTCCGCTGCAGGATGCCTATACTTGGGCGGCGCTTGCCTATGTGGAGCGAAACGCAGTGCGGGCTGGAATCGTTGCGCAATGCGAAGAATGGCCTTGGAGCAGTGCCCGGCGGCATCTCGGGGTGACAACTTGGTGCGATTGGCTGGCGGTAGAGGAGTGGTCGCAAAACTGGACCCCGGCGCTTTGGCGGGTTGCGCTCCAGGAAGGTCTCACCGAGGCGGACTTACGAGCTCGATTGCACGAGGCAACCCGAACGGGCAGGCCCTTAGGAGAAGATCAATTTGTAGAGCAGTGCGAGCAGCAAGCGGGATTGAGTTTGCGAAGGCGGAAGCCAGGGCCCAAGGCGAAACCGATAGTGTCATGCGCCGATCAATCAGGGGTTTGAGTACGAGACGCGATGAGGTGAATTTGGGAGTTACGGTGACTGTCCCGGATCCGGATCCGGATCCCTTTTGATTGGCAGCGATTTGAGCTTGCGTAGGCATAAATAAGCTGGTTGAACGTAGCACGGCGACGGAAAGAAACGGATCGGGACGAATGGCAGAAATGGAGCTAAGGCGAGAGGATAGAGCGAGATAGAAATATTTTTGTGCGTTGTGAATGGCCCACGGCGGGGCGCCGCAACGGGGGATGAAAACGGGTTCGAGAAGCGCTAGGCTGCTAGTTGCCGGGAGCGGACAGAGGCCGATTTCGGTCTGGAGCTAGAAGCCCGCCTGTGAATGT
>DATIMA010000266.1:0-1666 GCA_035475915.1 Bryobacteraceae bacterium | reverse complement strand
AATCAGCTTTCGGAGTCTCTCAATAAGCGCTTTGCCGCGCTCATACGCGAAATCCCTATGAACAATCATCGAAAGCGCGTCCACCGGTTCGCCTGCCACCAACACGTCCAGCTTCACCATCGGTGAAACACGGTACCCGGACAACTGATAATCGAGCGAGGCATATCCGCGCGATGCCGACTTCAACCGGTCATAAAAATCGAGCACAATTTCATTCAAAGGCAATTCATACAGCAGCAGCACGCGGCCGCTGCCAATGTGTTCGAACTTCTTCTGAACGCCGCGCTTCTCTTCCAGCAGTTTCAGAATCTCGCCCAGGTACTCCTCGCGAGTAATCACGGTCGCATCGATGATGGGCTCTTCTGTTTTCTCAATGGAAGATGGTTCGGGAAATTTTTGAGGATTATTCACCTCGACTACCTCGCCGGAGGTTATCGTGACGCGATAACGCACGCCCGGCGCGGTTGTGATCAGGTCGATTTGAAACTCGCGTTCCAGCCGTTCCTGCACAATCTCAAGGTGAAGCAGGCCGAGAAATCCGCAGCGGAATCCGAAGCCGAGAGCAGTAGAACTTTCCGGCTCAAAATTGAAGGCGCTATCGTTCAGCCGCAGTTTCTCGAGCGCATCGCGCAAAAGGCCATGCTCGTGAGATTCTACCGGGTAAAGCCCGGCAAACACCATCGGCTTGATTTCCTGAAAACCGGGAAGCGGCTCGGCTGCCGGATTCGCGTCCTCAGTGATGGTGTCGCCCACCTGCGCATCGGAAACCGTTTTGATGTTGGCAAAAACAAATCCAGCTTCGCCAGCCGTCAGCTCATCGCAAGGGACAGGTTTAGGGGATTGGAAACCAAGTCCTTCCACGTCAAAGCTCTTGCCGTTGGACCAGAGCCGGATTTTCTGCCCCTTCCGGATGGTCCCGTCGACGATACGAGTCAGGATGATCACGCCGCGATATGGATCGAACCAGGAATCGAAAATCAGAGCGCGCAGCGGAGCATTAGGATCCCCTTTCGGCGCCGGTACGCGATGCACGACAGCTTCCAGCGTTTCTTTGATGCCTATACCGTTTTTCGCGCTGGCAAGAATGGCGTCACTTGCATCCAAGCCGATTACCTGTTCAATCTGCTCGCGGATACGCTCAGGCTCGGCGGAAGGCAGGTCGATTTTGTTGATGACAGGGATGATCTCCAGATCATGATTAAGCGCCAGGTAAGTGTTCGCCAAAGTCTGCGCTTCGACGCCTTGGGAGGCATCCACCACCAGCAACGTTCCTTCGCAAGCTTGCAGGCTGCGCGATACTTCGTAGGTAAAATCGACGTGCCCCGGTGTGTCAATCAGGTTCAACTCATACAGGTTGCCGTCATCGGCTTTGTAATTGAGACGCACGGCATGCGCCTTGATCGTAATGCCGCGCTCGCGCTCCAGGTCCATGGTGTCCAGTACCTGGGCCATCATTTCGCGCTGGGAAACCGCGCCGGTATACTCCAGCAAGCGATCCGCAAGCGTGGATTTGCCGTGATCGATGTGCGCAATGATAGAGAAATTGCGTATGAAGCGGGGATCCATTGGTGCGGTAAACTGAGGGATTAAAATCGAATTATCCCATAGCGGGGCCGGTAGCCTGCGTGCAACTCGCTCTCATGAATGCCTTACAAAACCTTTCAAG
>DATIMA010000265.1:0-15648 GCA_035475915.1 Bryobacteraceae bacterium | reverse complement strand
TGAGGAATCTGTATCCAACTCCGTGCACTGTCAAAAAATGACGAGGAGTGCTGGGGTTGGATTCGAACTTGTTACGGAGCTTGCTGACGTGTGCATCGACGGTGCGGGTGTTGGGGTATTCGTTGTATCCCCAGACGGAATTTAAAATGGCATCGCGGGTAAGTGCGCGATCCGCATTTTGAATGAAGAACAGGAGGAGGTTGTATTCGCAGGGCGTAACCTTAACTTCATCGCCGTGATAAGCCACAATTCGCCGGTAGCGGTCAATCTCGACATCTCCGAAACGAAGTTGAGCGGCAGTGCGCCTGGTGGTGCGGCGCAGAATGGCGCGTATGCGGGCCAGCAGTTCCCGCGTGCTCACCGGTTTTACGATGTAGTCGTCCGCGCCCATCTCTAAACACATGATCTTGTCCATCTCGTCACCGTCGTCGCCCAGCACGATGACGGGGGTTCTGATTTCGGCGCCTTGCAGTTGCGTACACAATTCCACGCCGCTGATTCCGTCCACAGGGAGATCAATCAGGAGCACATTGGGTTGCACGGCGTGCATTTTTTGCAGGGCCGTTTCCGGATTCGTCGCGATGATCTGGAGGAAGCCTTCTTTTTCCAGCAGAATGCCAAGCAGATTGCTCGCACGCTGATCCCGGCTGAGAATCATTACTTTGTACATCTATGTCACACTCCAGGTTGATTGTGGGCTGGAGTGTGGTGGAAGGCAATTCCGGCTTGCTCCTTTTTTGTATCCAAATGAGGTCCCTATCTATGCTTATGAAGCAAATTGACTTTTTCGAAGTAATCCCCGGACTGGGGTATACTCGCAACTAGCTCCTTCCTACAAAGAAGCACTCTGTTTATGAGCATCGTGCGCTTCGGCGCATTCGAAGCAGATCTGGATACCGGCGAACTGCGCAAGCGAGGGTTGAAGATCCGCTTGCCCGGTCAGGTTTTTCAGGTACTGACATTGTTGCTGGAGCGTCCGGGAGAAGCGGTGAGCCGTCTGGAGCTGCAGCAGCGCCTCTGGCCCGAAGACACGTTCGTCGATTTCGATCATGGATTAAACAAGGCAGTCAACCGGCTGCGCGATGCGCTGAGCGACTCGGCAGGGAATCCGCGCTTTGTTGAGACCGTCGCGAAACGCGGCTACCGGCTGATTGTTCCAGTGACCGGGCGGACGCCTGTGAGCAGCAAGGATGATCTCACGGAGCGATTGCGGCTGGCGGTGCTTCCGTTTGAGAACCTGAGCGCGGACCCGGAACAGGAGTTTTTCAGCGACGGGCTCACGGAAGAGATGATTTCCGAGTTGGGCCGTTTAAATTCCAAGCGGCTGGGCGTAATTGCGCGGACCTCGGCAATGCTTTACAAGCACTCCAACAAGCGAATCGACGAAATTGGCCGCGAACTGGATGTCGATTACATTCTGGAGGGCAGCGTACGACGGGCGGACATGCAGCTCCGGATTACAGCGCAGCTTATTCAGGTTCGGGATCAGACTCACTTGTGGGCCGAGAATTATAGCCGTGAATTGGCCGATATCTTTCAAGTGCAGCATGAAGTGGCGCAACGAGTGGCGAGTTCGCTTGCTTTCGAATTGCTGCCGACGCCCGCCCGGGAGGCGGTCCCTCCGGATGCTCACGAGCCATACTTGCGCGGACGCTTCTTCTGGAATAAAGGCGGCGATGCAAACGCATGGACAGCAGTTGAATGCTTCCAAAAAGCGATTGACCGGTATCCGGAATACGCGTTGGCATACTCCGCGATGGCAGACGCCTACGGAACCCTGGCGTGGTTCAGCGCGCTGGCGCCTCGCGACGCGGCCGCCAAGGCGAAAGCCGCCGCGTTGCGGGCATTGGAGCTGGATGATCGGCTGGCGGAAGCGCACTGTTCGCTGGCACTGGTCCGGTTCTGGTTTGACTGGAACTGGACGGAAGCAGAAGAGGAGTTCCGGCGCTCGATTGCGCTAAAGCCCGGTTACGCTGTGGCGCACAACTGGTACGCCGCTTATCTCAACGTCATGGGGCGATTCGCTGAGGCGGCTACCGAACAGAAGATCGGGGAAGAGTGGGACCCGCTTTCATTGATGATCGCGATGAACAGAGCCGATCCCTACTACTTTTCGCGCCAGTATGACCTAGCCATTGAGAACCTGCTGCGAGTTCTGAGGCGCGAACCCAATTTCTACCCGGCCCGTTACAACCTGGGGCGAGCTTACGTACAGAGCGGCAGATACATGGAAGCGATCGAAGCGTTCCGGACAGCGGCAAGGCTTTCCGGCGTACCGCAAGCGAATACCGCACTGGCTTACGCGTATGGCGTTTCCGGAGATGCCGCTCAGGCCTGTGCCATTCAGGCGGAACTGGAACAAGTCGCGGTCAATCGCTATATTCCGGCGCCGCAAATGGCGTGGATCTCTCTCGGGCTGGGAGATGCGGATGCTGCTCTGGAAAAGCTGCGCCAGGGCTTCGAAGAAGGATCTTCGCAGATGATTTATCTGAGAGCGGATCCAATTTACGATCCGCTCCGGGCGCATCCGGAATTCGAGGAGCTACTAAGCAGAATGAATTTTCGTTAGCAGGATTCTTCGATTTCCAGCGCCCGAGGAAACAGAAGCTTGTCTTCGAGATGGATGTGCTGGTGCAAGTCTTTCTCGAGATCGCTGAGCCCCTGATATAGCTCCTGATAACTGAGGCAGGCGCTTTCAGGAAGCCTGTAGTCGCGAGTCAGCGCCCGGATGGAATGGAGCAGTTCGACGGTCTCGCTGTGATCGCTCATCATGTGGTGGACGGGATTCAGCATTGAACCGAAGAAGGCGGGCCGTGGAGCGATGCCGGATTGTGCCGCATCTTCCAGCGCCTTCAATCGAGGAAACAGAACCTCTTCTTCTTTGAGCATGTGGTCCCCGATTTCAGCGTTCAGGGCTTCGATGCATTCACAAATCTGGTGCAGCTCAGGATACATATGGCCATGCCGCAGGTGAACTTTGGCCGCCAGGGCTGCCAGACGCGGCAACTCGCGCTTTGTGTAAGTGTGGTGTTGTTCAACAATATAGGCGCACAGATCTGTGAGAGAGGATGCCATCCAGTGCCGGTCATCCATAGTCGGCCGTGCCGTGAGCGCATTGGCGACATCGGTCAAATCGAGGGTCATGCTTACCTCCGCTTTCAAGGTAGGACGTAGGGGTAAAAGGAGCCAGTGACTTTGGTCACCTGATCCTTGAAGTTTGCCCTTCAGGCATGCGTCCGATAACGGATATTATGTTAACTCTTTTGGTTAAAATATACTTGACACACCCATAATGGGGTGGGATGATGGCGGGTGTTCAGCGATTGGAGTGTCTGAGTTATTGGCATTCCACTCTGGCCTTGCGAAGCACCTGCTTGTGGTGATTAAAGCCTATTGCGATGGCGGAAATCTGTGCGATAGCCGGGTTCATGAAACGGCCACTATCGCCTGCATTATTGGTCGCCCGACCGTTTTTAGAACTTTTGAGCGGCATTGGAAAGTCAATCTGCGCAAGCACAAGGTGGCTTATTTGCACACTACGGATGCGGTATCGTTCAAGGGTATCTATGCCAAGTGGTGGGACGAAGACGATGTAAAGGGATCGAAGGCCAGGAGAGATGCTTTCCTGAGGGACTGCGGGAACATCATTGCTGGATGCGCCTTGCAATGCGACGAGCCCAAGGAAAAGCTCCCCTCAACATTGGTTCCGATGAGCGTCACTCTTAATCTTTCAGATTTCAAGAGAGCGCAACTGCAACCGTCAGGCCCGCAGGATGCAACTGAAATCTTGGCTACTCAAGCCCTGAGCCACGTGGTGGACTGTGCGAGTATTTTCAAATCGCACTTCATTGAGCTTTTCTTTGACAGGAATGAACCGTACCGTGGGCACGTGGACGACCGCGTGCGTAATGGTAAGTTCTTAGCTGAGATGAAGGCAAGGGGAATGGATCTTCAGCGATATATGCTCCTCCATCCACCATTGGACATGCGAGATGTGCCGGAATTGCAGGCCGCAGATCTATTCGCGTGGGCGGTAGAAAACACAAAGCCGATCCGATTCGATTGGCAACACGTCCTTCTGCGTATTCCCTCGACGCTCGCGGAGCGGATTGATTACGATCTCCTCCAGAAGGCTGATCCGCTTGTCGAGGCTCTCGCGAAACACTGCAATTTCCCTAAACGCCGAGCCACGCCGTGAGGAAACACAATTCCCAAATCGGCACTCTTTGCGTTACCATCGGTTCAGTGAAGGAACCGAGCACGTCCGCTGAATACAACAGATTCAAGTCATTGCTGAATAAGGTAATGTCTGTCCCGCACGATGAAATTATGCGGCGCGAAGCCGAATACCAGAAGACGGCAGCACTTAATCCGAATCGTCGCGGCCCGAAGCCGAGGAAGCGCGTTTCCCGTGCCCCTGTCGTTTAGCTTCCTTTTCAGAAATCGTCCTCGCAGGTCGTTTCCCCCTCCTTCCCAGTCAACTGCTTGTAGGTCAATCGTCGACCGAAAACCTGAGAGAGCAACACCTTGAACCGGCCATAATCCGTAATTGCGTTGTCATTTTTATCGAGGCGATGGTTATGGCGAAACGCTTGCTCATCGACGGAGCGAAACAGGTGAAACGGTTCGACTGAGACATAGGTACCGCCCAGCCCGCGCTTCAATAGCGACCAGAAGTTTTCCAGTCCGTTGACGTGGATCTGTTCGTTGACATACCGCTCTGTGTGGTTGATAACGTCATGTGCGTAATCTCCACTGAGTTGAAAATAGGATTTCAATTGATCGGTGTAAACGTGCGATCCCGCTTCCACGTTCTCTTTAACGTTCGGAACAAGAGTGCCGAAAGTGCTGTCATTGATAACCTTGAGCCGTATATTGCCGCCACGTTCTAGAAGACCCTGTACGCCAACTTTGCCGACCGATCCCTCGCCTTTGCCTTCGAGCGTTTTCACTCTCTTGGCTCGGTGCATATTACGTGCTTCGCCGCCGAAGTAGGACTCGTCCACCTCGATTTCGCCGGACAGTTTGCCGCCTTTGCGATCATCCTGCATGGCAAGCCGGATTCGGTGCAGCATAAACCACGCGGTCTTCTGGGTCACGCCTAAGGCACGAGAAAGTTCCCATGAACTGATACCGTTCCGACTGTTCGCCACCATCCACATCGCTGGCAACCACTTGTCCAAGCCTATAGGCGAGTCTTCCATGATCGTCCCGACCTTTATGGAAAACTGCTTACGGCACCGAGAGCATTTCCAGATCTGGCGAGTCTTTAGGAACATCGGGGAATCGGCACCGCAGTGCGGACATACTACGCTATCCTTCCAGCGGCTATCCGCCACTTCGTCTAAAGCCTTTTCTTTGTTACCGTATTCCTTGACAGCCTCAACCAAAGTCTTAGGCTTTCGCTCCATGACCTAAGTATCCGTCAAATCTATGGTGTGTCAAGTATATTTGTACCACTCTCTTTAAAGAAGCGTATAACGCGGCACTAAACTGGCGTGATACGATTCCTGGCGTGCCCAAAATCAGCAAAGCAGCGGATCGGAAGACAAGCAAGGCAGTCGCATATCTCCCCGGAGGTGTTCAGCTAGGGCAACCAGGCGGGATTCAAAGCTATGCAAATCGACATATCTACCGGTAGCACCTTCCACGGCAGTCTTAATCTTGGTCGTGGTGGTGTAGAGTGGCGAGCGCAACGCAAGAGATCGGGCAAACGAATGAGTTGGCTACGTTTTGTCAATATGCTGGAGAAGGAATTGAACTCTTGAGCGGAAGGTCGCAGGCATTTAACCCTTTCGCCTCCACCGCTCCCCGTTGAAAACCGAGTCCTCTTCGCTCCACCAGCCGAACTTGCACGCCATTTGCCCGCCGTCTACTAAGAGCGCGGCTCCGGTGATGTAGGAGGCCGAATCGGAGGCCAGAAATAGGACCGCCTGCGCGACCTCGTCCGGATGACCACCCCGGCCGAGCGGTATCTGCTTCAGGTAAGCCGCCAATAGTTCGCTGTTCGAAAATTGCGCTGCAGTCAGGCGTGTTTGAATCAACCCCGGGCACACCGCGTTGACGCGGATGCCGAGTGGGCCAAGCTCGTTCGCGGCGGTGTGCAGAATTCCAAGCAAGCCGGCTTTGCTGGCGTTATAGGCGATCAAATCCTGCTCCCCATCGTATGAATTCGTCGAGGCGGTCAGCACAATTGCTCCGCCGCGCGGTTTCATCCGTTCGGCCGCGATCTGAATGGTATTGAATGCGCCGGTGAGATTGACGGCAAGGGTACGGTCCCAGGCATCGGGCGGAGTGGACGCAAGAGAATGAGGCAAGGCAATCCCGGCGTTCACAACGAGAATGTCCGGGCCGCCCGTTTCCCCGAAGGCGTTCTGCAGGGACTCCCGATCCGTTACATCCGCAATGCACGCCTGCGCGCCGATTGATCGGGCAATCTCAAAGGGTCGCTCGCGAGGAAGGTCGAATACCCAGACCGAAGCCCCGGCACTCGCGAAATTGCGCGAGATTGCGAGACCGATGCCATTGGCGCCGCCGGTGACGACGACTTTTTTATCGCGGAAATTGAAAGGCATAGGAATATGCTACGAGGGTCGCCAAGGCCTGTAACACCTGCCTGTGTGGTACACTCAAATATGTGGAAATGCGAAATCTCACTCTCAATCTTCCCACAGACCTGGTCCGTCAGGCAAAAGTCTATGCGGCTGAGCACGATACAACGATCAACAGCTTTATTCGACAGGTTTTGCAAGAGGCACTAGCGCACGACTGTCGAACGCGTGCCGCAGCAAAGCGGCTACTTACACTTGCAGAGGAAGGCCCTTATTTTTCCGTCGACCCCAGCTCGATCGAACGAGAGGAGCTGCATGAGCGGCGCTAGGGCTTTCTTTGATACCAACGTTTTGCTTTATATGTACGGCGGACCGAATGCAGCGAGGCAGACGCGAGCGAAAGAACTGTTCCGGCAGTACGCTTACTCCAATTGTTTGCTGCTGAGCACGCAAGTAGTTCAGGAGTTCTACGCGGCCGGCTCCCGGAAGCTGGGCATGCCGGGCCGCAAGCTGCGGGAAGCTGTTGCCGCATTGCTCGACATCCGCCCGATTGTCGTAGGACCAGCACATATCACTTCGGCCATCGATACTGAAGAACGGTATAGGATTTCCTTTTGGGATGCCCTGATTCTTGCGGCTGCCGAATCTGGTGGCGCGGAACTGTTGTACACGGAGGACCTGAGCGACGGACAACAGTACGGAACGGTGATGGTACGAAATCCGTTCCGCTCTTCCTGATACCTCCTGAAATACGCGAGCTAAATGCCCAGATGGTCGGTATCAACTCTTTTCGCGAAAATTCCACGAGCGGTTTTTTGCACTCGCCGGACCATCCCACCGGCGATGCTCTGGTACTCACACATGGCGCCGGTGGTAACTGCCAAGCCGCTCTGTTGGTTGCAGTTGCAGATTGTTTATCATCCATCGGTTTTACTGTGCTTCGCTGCAATCTGCCATTCCGGCAAGTGAGGCCGTTCGGGCCACCATTTCCGGCGCAAGCGGCTGACGATCGGCGCGGCTTGAGGGAGGCGGTTGCCGAGATGCGCCGGATTGTGACCGGACGGATTTTTCTCGGCGGCCATTCCTATGGGGGGCGCCAGGCGAGCATGTTAGCTGCGGAAGATCCGGGCGCGGCCGATGCCCTGCTCCTGCTCTCGTACCCGCTACACCCACCGAAAAAGCCGGAGCAAATGCGAACAGCTCATTTTCCGAACCTTCGCACGCCAACGCTCTTCGTGCACGGAGCGAGGGATCCCTTTGGAACGGCGGAAGAGATTCGTTCGACGCTGGAGCAGATTCCGGCGGCGGCGCGGCTTTCGCTGGTAGAAAATGCCGGGCATGACCTGGCTCGCGGCAAATTCGATATAGGCAACCTGGTCATCAAACCCTTTCGGGAACTCACAAACGCATGAATACTTTATTGCAGGACTGGCCTGACTTATCGCAAGAGGAGCGGCTTGAGGCTTTCGAGAGGGTTCCCCGTGAACAGGCCCAAAAGTTTTTTCTCGAATTGAGCTCTCACGATCAATTTGACTTGCTGATGGGCTTGTCACCGGGAGAACAACGATTGTGGCTGCGGCTGCTGCCGCCCGACGACGCGGCCGATGTCATTCAACTGGCCCCGGACGAAGAGAAGCATGCGCTGGTGGCGCAGCTCGATGACGTAGCCAAGCGTGAAGTGAATGCATTGCTGGCCTATAAAGAGGATGCGGCAGGCGGACTGATGAACCCGCGTTTTGCCCGGGTACGGCCGGACATGACGGCGGATGAAGCCATCAGTTATCTTCGCCGCCAGTCGTCGGAGATTGAAAACTTCTATTACGCATACGCTCTGGACGATTCGCAACGTCTGCTGGGCGTGGTCGGCTTTCGCGATCTATTTTCAGCGGATCGTTCCAGGAAAGTTGCCGAGATGATGCGGACCGAAGTGATTTCGGTGCGGGAGAACACGGATCAGGAGGCCGTGGCGGCGCTGTTCAAAGCGCATCGTCTGCTTGCGATTCCGGTGCTTGATGAAAGCGGGCGCATGCAGGGCGTAATCACGCTCGATGACATTGTGGATGTTCTGCAGGATGAGGCGAGCGAAGACATCCAGAAATTCGGCGGTATGGAAGCGCTGGATGCTCCCTATTTCAAGATCAGCTTTCCGGCGATGGTGCGAAAGCGCGCGGGCTGGCTTTCGGTCCTGTTCCTGGGCGAGATGCTGACCGCGACTGCGATGGGACATTTTCAGGAAGAGATTGAACGCGCCGTAGTTTTGGCTTTGTTTGTTCCGCTGATTATCAGCAGCGGCGGCAACTCGGGTTCCCAAGCGACCACCCTGGTTATTCGAGCCATGGCGCTAGGAGAAGTGAGGCTCCGGGATTGGTGGAGAATCATCATACGTGAATTCTCTACGGGTTTTGCGCTTGGTGTGGTGCTGGCAGTCATCGGGCTGACCCGAATTGTTGTATGGCAGGCTTTATGGCACTCTTACGGACCTCACTATGTGCTGATCGGTCTGACGGTGGCGTTCAGCCTTATCGGAGTTGTGCTGTTTGGAACCATCGCCGGTTCGATGCTGCCGTTTGTGCTTAGGAGAGCGGGACTTGATCCGGCCAGCGCCTCTGCTCCATTTGTGGCGACCTTGGTGGATGTGAGCGGGCTCATTATTTACTTCACGATTGCGCGGGTGATTATGCGGGGTTTGATGCAGGCACATACGTGAACCAGGCCTATTCGTGTCGAATCGCATTCATGGGATCGACAGCCATGGCTCGCCGTGCCGGAACATAAGAAGCTAAAACGGCTACGCCGGTAAGAATCACGCAAACCGAAACAAAGGTAAGAGGGTCACCGACGCCGACTCCGAACAGGAGAGTGGAAAAGCTGGATAGCAGTCTGGCGGCGATGAATGCGGTGATGCCTCCGATGACGATGCTTATCAGAGCCAGCCGAAGGCCTTCGCCAATGATCATGCGGAATACTCGCGATTTCTCTGCGCCCAGCGCCATCCGGATCCCAATCTCCTGAACTCGCCGCGTCACTGAATGTGAGATGACGCCGAAAGTACCGATCGACGCGAGCAGCAGCGCCAATGCGGCAAAGGTTCCCATCAGGATCATGGGAAAGCGCTGAGGCATGGATCTTGCCGCCAGTTCCTGCATGGTGCGAATATCATAAATCGGCTGATCAGCGCCCGCCTGCAAGACGGCTGTCCGGACCGCAGGCATAATGGTGGCGCTTTCGATTGAGGTGCGAATCGTCGCGGTCACGGCCCCGTACATTCTGGGCAGCCAGTGATCGGAAATCTGGTAGAAGGCGCCATAAACCTGGTAAGGGCTGGAGCGAACGCGGCCGTCTAAGCCCCAGTGCCGTACGTGCCCAACGACGCCGATAACACGGAACGAACCCACGTGGATCAGCGATAGAGTCTGGCCGACAGGATCTTTGTCCGGGAAATAAGCTCGCGCCAGTTCGCTATCGATGACCAGCACAGGGGCAGAGCCGGTATTGTCCTGCAAAGTGAAGAAACGCCCTCGAAGTAGCGGTATGCCCATCACCTTGAGGTAATCGGGACCGACTGAGTACGAGGTGGCCCGGGGCGCCTCGGCCATAGATGCAGGGGCCGCGGAGCCGACCCAGAACGGCAGCGCGTCGTCGTTTCCACTGAGCGGAACCAGTGTTGTGAATTCGGCAGCCTTTACGCCAGGTATCACGCGAAGCCGGTCCGCTAATTGCTGGTAAGTAGTGCGCATAGCGGCAGCAGTTTTCTTGCCCGAGGGCGATAACCCGATCTTAAATGTGATCACTCGCCGGATCTCGAAGCCGGGATTCGCTTCCCACAAGTGACGCACCGTTCGAAATAACAGCCCTGCGCCGACGAGTAACACGACCGTAAGCGCCATCTGGAGAATGACGAACATGGTTTGAGCGCGATGGCTGCCCGTATCGCCCCGGCCTCCCTGCTTTAAGGAGGTTTGTAGATCAAGCCGGGCCGTCTTGAACGCCGGCAAGAGAGCGGAAATCACCACCACACAGACGGAAATGCCCAATGTGAACAGGAGGACTTCGGCGTTGAGGCCGACGCTGTGGCTTTTACCCAATGTTCCAGGAAGAGCAGCAACGAGCGGCTTCAATCCCCACCTGGCAATGGCAAGGCCGACGGCAGATCCTATAAGTGACAGCACGACGGCTTCAGTAATCGATTGCCGGATAATACGGCCGCTGTTCGCGCCGAGCGCGGAGCGAACTGCAAACTCGCGGGAGCGCACAACGGAACGAGCGAGCAATAGGTTTGAAAGATTGGCGCAAGCAATGAGCAACACGACCAAGACGCAGCCGAACAGCAGTAGAATCGTGCTGCCCACGGTTCCGATGACTTCTTGCTTTAATGGTGCGACCCAGGCCCCCAGTCCGCGCTCTTCGTCGGGATAAAGGCGATCCAGGTCCGCCTGTACCTCATTCATGTCCGCCTGCGAGCCCTGAATGGAAACGCCGGGCCGAAGGCGCGCTACGCAGGCGATGTCATGCGTGGTGCGATCTCCCAGCAGAAGCGGATCGGCCTGACCGAGCGGAACAAAGAAATCAGCATCGGTGAGCAAGCGAAAGCCGGGCGGGAGGACGCCCACGATGATGTAACTTACACCCTCGAGTGTCATGGATTTTCCAAGCGCCTGGACGTGTCCGCCGAAGCGCGTTCTCCAAAGCCGGTCGCTAATGATGGCGACGCGGGCCCCGCCGTAAACATCTTCGGCAGATGTGAATTCCCGGCCCAGTGCGAGGTTTACACCCAGCGTCCTGAAAAAATCACCAGTTACTAACTGACCGCTGAGATGCTCAGGAGTGCCTGGGCTGGTGAGGTCATATTCTTGCGGCGTGAAAGCTGCCACCCGGGCAAAGGAGCGGCTGTTCCGGCGCCAATCGCGAAAGTCCGAGTAAGATAAGTAGGTTGGACTTTTCAGCCTCTGGTTATACAGCAACACAAGAACCAGGCGGTCCGGTTCTTTGTACGGCAAGGGCGCGAGAACAACGCCTTGAACGACGCTGAAGATAGCAGTAGTAGCACCGATTCCGAGCGCAAGAGTGAGAATCGCCACAAGGGTGAACCCCTTGGCGCGCGTGAGCACGCGTAGGGCGTAGCGGCAATCGGCTACGACGGACTCGATCCAGGTTGCGATAGGGGCCTTGCGGGATGGGGCGTTCATCTTGATCTTAGGCATATCATGAAACGTTAAAAAAAGCCGCTCCAGTCTTATAGATCAGACCAGAGCGGCTGAGGGAAGATCATTGAAATTACCGGCTGCGGTGACCGCCGGAAGCATGCCCGCCGCCTCCGCCTCCATGCGATGAACCACCGCCACCTCGCGGCGAGCCGCCACCTCCACCCCGCGAGCCGCCGTTTCCACCATGTGAGGGGTGCGATGGTGCGCTGTAGTGAGGCGCGCTGTTGTGGGGCGAGGCAGGCGCTCTGTAGCTTTGCGAGGGCGAACTAAACCGCGGTTCGCTGTACCGCGGTGTCGACGGAGTCGCATAGCGCGGCATGACCGGCGCGCCGAATCCGCTTCGGCTGCCGCGATTCGATGGCGGCGCGGCCCTCTCTGGCGGCTGTCCAAAGCTATGCCAACCGCTCGGTTCCGATCCGGACGTGAAGCCCTCTCGATATCTGGCCGAATTGCTGGGATCACCGAATCGCTGCCATCCTCCGGTTGAGTGGCTTGCCTGGGTACGGTTGGGAGGAGTTCCCTGCCCTGCGAATCGGCCGCTTCGATTCGGCGGAACGCCGTGCAATGGCACCCCGTTCGAGGGAACGCCAGGACCGGAAGCCTCCCGTTCGAAGCCGTGGAAGCGCGTCCGCGGGCTCTGGAAAAACCGGCGGTTTGAGGCTGCTCCGAGCCGGGTATTCACCATGGCCCGCCTGTTCGAGAAGCGAAAGGCGCTACTGGTGGGTGACACCGGCACTTGGCCGCGGAAGAATGTCGCGTTCGATACCTGCGCGCGCGTCACTGCATGGAAGCGTTGCCCGATGCCGCCAAATCTGCCATAGACAGACCCCATCGCACCGCCGCGGAAATTCGCGTTACGGTACATGCGGCCGATATTCGCGTTTCGCCAGTACTGGCCGCTATCGTAGCGGTTCATGCCGAAGCCGCCCCGGAACCCATGCCGCCACCAGCGATGATACGTTTCAAAAGGCGCCAGAGCTACCCAGCCGATTCCGGCAAAGCCAACTCCAGAACCTCCCCAGCCGAAGAAGCCCACCAGCGCTGGACTCCAGGCATACCTCTCTCGCGCTGCTCCGGGCCACCAGCACCAGCCGTAGCCGGTGTTCCAGAACCAGCGCCCATAATGGTAAGGCGCCCAGCCCCAGGGAGCGCTGTCCACCCAAGTCCAGCCATAATAGTTTTCCCAAGTCCACTGGCCGTCGCTATAGGGGGACCAGTCCGGCTCCGGAGCCCGGGGCGTCCAAACCTGTCCATATTGAGAAGGCACCCAGTTACCGTAGGCGTCCAGATCGTCCGCGCCGGTGATATCCGGGCTGACGCGCTGATAACTTTGCGAACCCAGCAGGTCGCGATCGCGATTCGCCGACCAATCGTCCAGTTGATCGCGTGGAATTTCGTAGGTGGTTTGAAACTCAGGGTCGGTGGGATCTCCTCGCACCAGGGTGGTCCGCCCGGCATCCAGCCGCTCCGAGCCGCGCGGACCATCGATCTCGGCCTGCCCGGACCGCACCGTGATCTGCGTGGTGCCGTCGTCCAGAACGGAGATGCGATACTCACCCTGGGCGAGCGGGCGAACCGCAATGCTCGGGGTATCGATCTCGGCTTGCGAACTGTCATCGCGCAGGACACGGTAGATAATAGTTCCGGCTCCTAACTGCACTTGATAGCGGTGATATTGGAGATCCGCGATGCCGACATCGGTATTCGGGCCCAGCCGGATCAGATTCGCGTAGTCGAGCTCGATTTCCCCGCGGGAGCCGGGCGAGGTCTGCAGGTGATCGCGCGCCATCAGCGGCGCGTTAATCGCTGCTGCTTCGAGTTGTCCGTTATCGCCGCGCTTTACATTCACATCCCCCTGCACCACACTGACGCGCGCCACGCCGTGCTGCTCATCGGCTGCTGCATCCGGCTGATCCTGCGGCTGCTGCATTTGGGGGTAGCTCTGGGGCGGGTACTGGGTTTGCGGGTACTGCGGCGGGGGGTACGCGGAAGGGGCGCGGGCGAATTGCGCCATCGCCGGAGGTTCCAGGCAAAGCACCGTGACGGCAGCAACCAGGAGCGCGAAAAGGAAGCTGCGAAACATGTCCTGTGAGTTCCGTTTACACGTCTGCGGCCAAACGGTAAGTTTCATGACTGCAAGTGCTTGAGGCGGTTCGACAGGATCAGGGACCGGTTGAAATCCACCAGTCTGGGCAGAATGCACCGGTGGAAACCGCGGAGTCCTCTTGACTATCTACAACGCATCGAGTATTGTAGATAGTCGAGAGGAGTTCCCGCTTGGGTAAACCGACCGATCTTGTCCAGGGCACGCTCGACCTGCTGATTCTGAAGACGATCTCACTTGAACCGATGAATGGCTGGGCCATCGCAAAGCGCATTGTCCAGATTTCGAACAACGTGCTGCAAGTTCAGCAGGGATCGTTATATCCTGCTTTGCACCGGCTCGAAAACCAGGGTTGGATCAAGGCCGAATGGAAGGATTCCGAAAATAATCGCCGTGCAAAATTCTATTCCCTAACGGCCGCCGGGCGGAAGCAACTTAAGTACGAACTCGATAACTGGCAGCGGCTATCAAGCGCAATCGGACTGGTGATCGAAGCGGTCTAGGAGGAACTCATGCGTTGTACCGCCAGACTTCGAAGTGTTCTTCGATCGCTTTTTCGACGCCGCCACGCCGAGGACGATCTCGATAATGAACTCCAATATCACCTGGAACAAGAGATCGCAAACAACGTGCGCGCCGGCATGTCGCCGGAAGAGGCGAAGCTTGCCGCGCACCGCCTGACAGGTTCAGTTTCCCTGTACAAAGAGGAGTGCCGGGACGCACGGGGCATCGGGTTCATTGAAAACTCTGTCCGAGATCTCCGATATGCGGCTCGGGCGCTCCGCCACACTCCGCTGTTTACAATAGTTGCGATTTCCACTCTGGCGCTTGGCATCGGCGCGAACACGACCGTATTCACATTTATCGAAAACATACTTCTGCGCCCGCTGCCGGTAAGCAATCCTCAGCAGCTTGCTGTTCTGAATTGGGGCGGTATGGTCAATATCTCGTACCCGAATTACATCGATTTCCGTGACCGCAACGCAGCCTTTTCGAGCCTGATTGCGTACCGTTACAATCCCGTGAACCTGAGCCTCCGGGCGCGGGAGAACTTTCGCGTGTGGGGTTGTGAAGCAACCGGGAACTACTTTTCGACATTCGGGATTCAGCCGCGGCTCGGCCGCTTTTTCGGACCCGCGGATGATGATAAGCCGGGCGGCCATCCGGTTCTCGTGATCAGCTATCGTTTTTGGCAGAGCCGCTTCGCCGCGGATCCGAACGTCATCGGCAGAAGTGTAAAGATCAATGGCTTTCCGTTCACGATTATTGGGGTTGCTCCTCCTTCTTTCGAAGGAACGGAATTAATTACGAGCGCAGATTACTGGGCGCCAATGAGCATGGAACTCCAGATTGAGCCTGGCAATGATTGGCTCCATTCGCGTGGTTCTCAAGAGGTGTGGGTCATGGGGCGTCTGAAGGCCGGCATCTCTCGCGCACCCGCGGAGGCGAATCTGGACCAGATTGCTCAGCAACTCGCCAGAATTTATCCGAACGACATTAATCGGAAGGACAAGTTTCACTTGACGCGTCCCGGACTGATAGGCGGAGCCCTTCGCGGGCCGATGACCGGCTTCGGACTCGTGCTCATGAGCCTCGCAGCCATGGTGCTCTTGCTCGCGTGCGTGAATCTCGCTGGCATGTTATCGGCGCGCGCCTCCGATCGGCGCCATGAAATCGGGATTCGTTTGGCTGTCGGAGCCAGCCGGATGCAACTGCTGCGGCAACTCATGACCGAGAGTCTGCTCCTCGCCCTCAGCGGTGGCCTGGTTGGATATGCCATCGCTTTCTG
>DATIMA010000264.1:0-10838 GCA_035475915.1 Bryobacteraceae bacterium | reverse complement strand
GAAATCGCCTGGATATTTCTCCAGACGCCGCTTGGTGACGGCCTCTTGCAGAGCGGCGCGCTGGTCCTGATCTCCAACCGGCAATACCTGAAGCCAGAGATCGCCCATCTCATCGAGTGCTTCGTTGCCATTCCGGACGCGTTTCGGCGGATTGCTCGGATTACGAACATTGCCGGATGAATTGTCGTAGTGATAGCGCATCGAAATCACGCTACCTTTCGGAAGGAAAACCGGCTCTTTGTAGTTATAAACGCCCTGCCAGTTCAGATCCCACTTCGGAATGCGAATCAGCCACTTTCGGGTGCCGTCGGGCAGCGTGGCGTAGCCCTCCATTAGTTTGCACAAGTAATGCGCATGAGGGTAGACCGCCAGAACATTCATGTCCATGGGGACGCGAAAATCGTCCGACGAAAGAAAGTCCTTATCGCCCGGCGGAATGTCGAGCGCGCCATCGTGCTCGAGTTCCAGCAACATCGGGAACTTCGTTTGCGGCTTATCGGTGAAATAAAGGCCGATCTCCGGATTGACAACCTCGCGTTTGCCGGAAGGCCGAAGGTGGACATTGAGGACCAGGTCCATGCCCGGGTCGGCGCGCCAGGCCATGCCGTCCGGTTCCACCACGGGTTCGCTGCCGGGCTTCCAGGACAGGAAATGACCATCCGGGTCGAAGGTGTGTTCTTCCACGGTGAGATCCATTCCAGGAAAGCCGGCGCCTGGTTGTATCTCTTTCCGCTTGGCCGAGCCAGAGCGATCAAGTATCACGTTTGCGTGATGAAACACGCGCGCGTTGCCGGGCCTGATCTCCATCGCCTTCACCCACCGGCTGGTCTTGATGGGCACGGGAAGAATGAAATTCCAAAAAATTTCAGGGCCGGCTGCATAGAGTTCGTACGGTTTGCCGACGTGAAGAATCAGATCGGGGGTTCCAAGCTGCCATTGAGAAGTGAATTTCGGAGGCGCGGGAGCGTCAGCCGCGGAGCCGGCCGGTGCGCCTTGCGCGACCCAATCGTGAATCAGTTGGATTTGCGCATCGGTTAAGCGGCGTTCCTCACGGAAATCGCCCTTTCCGGGCTCGGGAAGCCACGGCGGCATATAGCGGCGCTTCGTGACGTCCGCCATCTGGGTGGCGTGGCGTTTGGCGTCATCAAAGCTGAGCAGCGAAAAAGGGGCCGATTCGCCGGGTCTGTGGCATGGAGCGCAATTCTGATAGACGATGGGCGCGATGTCACGGTAAAAGGTGACGTCTTTGGCCGGTTGCGCCGGGTTCGCGGCGGTTGCGGTGAATGCGATAGCCAGCAATGCCGCCATGCGCAAAGAGCGTTCGGACTTCATAAGAGCTGCCTGGAAGATAACATCCTAGCCCAGTTCGCTAGTTTGCAGCCAGGCGCAGTTGAAAAACCAGGGGCTCGCCGCCGCTTTTTCTCGACCAGAACAGGGCTGCGCCGTGCTCTGCCTTGCTCGCGGGAATGGGCGGGCAATTCTGATTGCAGGCGGTACAGAATTTCCGGACCGTCTCCGCTTGTTTACTTCCAATCGCGATGACGGTGTCGATGGAACACAGCACGCCGGGTGGAATCTCGTCCGGTTCCATGGTAATCAGCAGCGCTCCTGTGGGACCCTTCACCGGACCATCCTGAATCGCTCGCTGGAGGACGGGCATCAAGTGGTGCGCGCCATCGACGATGACCCAATGGGGGCGGCCGGTGCGAATGCGCAGTTCGCGCACGCGCGGCAACAGATCTTCGAAAAATATCTGGCGCTTCTGCGATGGGACGCCGAGCAGATTGACAATCAAGCTTTGCCCCGAGCCTGCCAGAGCCTTGAGCACCTCGTCGATGGTGGGCGCACGCTTCTTGTCGCCTAATACGATGGCCCCTTCGGGCGCCTGATGATCGCCTCTGGGATCGATTGCCAGAAACTGGTAACCCGCCTCGGCAAGCCGCTCCGAGATACCGGCGATCAAGGGTGATCTTTCCTTTTCCGAAGCACGCGGCGCGAGCAGGCTGGTTCCATAGACGGGCATCCGCAACGGTCGATCCTTCGTGGTCCCCAGCATGATGCTGTCTCGATCGTTGCGGGCGGGCACGCTCGCCAGATCGTCTTCCAGCAGGCGGCCGATCAGTTCGGCGACGCCCTCGCTGCTGGCGGCGTTTGTCACAAAATCCGCCTTGGCCTTGAGCGCGGGGAGTGCGTTCGCGACGGCTACCGCGCGTTCGCAAACTTTGAGGAAGGCGTGGTCGTTCTCGGCATCGCCTACTCCGACCGTGTTGTGGACCGACAGGCCCAACTGCCGCAGTGCCGAATAAAGGCCGGTCGCTTTGTTGACTCCGGACGGAAGAACCATGGCCGCGCCTTTGTTAAAGATGATCTGGAGCTCCAGGCCGAGTTCTTCGATTGTCTGCAAGACCGTTTGCTTATGATCGTCCAGAGTCGCCACGAGTACCTGCCCGACTTCCAGCGGCTCCACGCCCTTACGGGCCAGCGTTGCGGCAAACTCTTCCGGCGGAGGTTCGCATAGAGCGGTTTCGGTCTTCGTTCTGGTGTTGTAGAGAACCGCGCCATTCTCGGCGACAATCTGTTCAAACACTTCGAACTCCGGAAATACGGCCTTGAGGTCGGGCAACAGGCGGCCGGTAACAAGGATGAGATGGCGTCCGGTGTCTCTGAACCGGCGCAGCATCTTCAAAGTGTCCGGATGAACAACGCTTCCTTCCGCGAGAGTGGCATCATAATCGGTTGCGAGTGCAAAATAGCGCATTCATTGCTATTCATAGCGCAGTGGGTCCAATTCGGACTCAAGCGAGTTCGACTCGAGCAGGTCGCGCAGGGCCAGGAGGAACGTCTGGCACATGTTTCCATCCCAGACCCGATGATCGGCGCAGCAGGTCAAGTGAACTGTAAGACGCGCTGCCGGTACGCCATCAGCGGCTACGATGCGTTCACGCACGCTTCCGGCAGTGAGTATCGCGGCGGTGTTGAACAGCGGCGTTTCGAACCGGTCGACACCTGGCACAATGCTGACTTGGAAGGTCCCAGAACCTCTACGGCGAAATGCAAAGGATTGGCGGAGAATCCGCAGCAGGGCGCGCCGTACGAATCCGAACGGCAGAATCCAGCCCCATTTACGTAATAACGTCAGCATTCTGCTATCGGCAATCCGAGCTTCCGGCGTACGCCTGACAACCTCATCGGCTATGGCGCGGAGATTCTTCCGGCCCGCATCGTCGATCAGCAGCACCGGAGCCATAAACTTGTCACCGGAGACGGAGAGCCCAATATCGACTCGGGCCGGACGGTGCACTCGATTGCCGCAAACCATCACGTGCAGGTCCGGGCTGGCAGCCAGTACAAGCGCGGCCGCACGCACGATCAGGTGCGTGTAGGTCAGGCGAATGCCTTGCTCCCTGGCGGAATCGAGAAGACGCTTCGCACGCGTCATGTCCACTTCGAGCGATTGGGAAAAGGACGGCGGCCGGCACAGTGCAAATCCATCGCGCAGCCAGCGCTCGGCATAATCCAGTTTCCGGACTTCGTGCCCGCGCAAACTCCCGGCGGGGCTCGCGTCCTGTCGGGAAAGCCAATGAAACATGATACGAGAGATTCGGAAAACCGGCAGCTTCTGGACGATTAGGTAGTGTCGAATCCGAAGGAACGATCTCACGCGTGGGCACAAATAGCGGCAGCGTGCGTAGGGACGGAGTGTATGTGATCAAGAAAAAATAGACGCCGATTTCGGCATCCAGCGGGTACGGCTCACCACGTTCCGGCTGTTATACTGCGTTTCGATGCCAAAGAAAGTGACCGTAATCGGGGCCGGTAATGTTGGAGCGAACACTGCACAAAAGATAGCTGCAAAAGAACTGGCCGATGTTGTTCTTGTGGACGTTGTGGAAGGCGTGCCGCAGGGCAAGGGCCTGGACATGCTTGAGTCTGCCCCGGTAGAGGGATACGATGTGCGGATCACCGGAACCAACGGGTATGAGGAAACCGCCGGATCTGACATTGTCGTCATCACGGCGGGATTTCCGCGCAAACCGGGCATGAGCCGCGACGATCTTTTGCTGGCGAATTATGAAGTGGTGAAGAGCGCGACGGAACAGGCCGCCAAACGCTCTCCAAACGCCATTCTCATTCTTGTCACGAATCCTTTGGACGCGATGTGCTGGACGGCGCTGAAGACGTCGGGTTTTCCGCGCGAACGCGTGATCGGAATGGCAGGCGTTCTGGATAGCGCGCGATTCCGCACGTTTATCGCGGAAGAACTGAACGTCTCTTTTGAGAATGTCACGGCGATGGTGCTGGGCGGACACGGCGATACGATGGTGCCGCTGGTTCGATTCACGAATGTCAGCGGCATACCGATTTCGGAACTGATGGACAAAGCGACGATCGAGCGTCTGGTGCAGCGGACGCGCGATGGCGGCGCTGAAATCGTGAAGCACCTGAAGACCGGCAGCGCTTATTACGCGCCGGCGGCCTCGGCGGTAGAGATGGTTGAATCCATTTTGAAAGACAAGAAGAAAGTGCTGCCGTGCGCCGCGTACCTAGACGGCGAGTACGGGATTCGCGAGCTCTTTGTGGGAGTGCCGGTCAAGCTGGGTAAGAACGGGATCGAAAAGATTTACGAGATTCAGCTCCAGGATGACGAGCGAGCCGCGTTGAAGAAGAGCGCGGATGCAGTCCACGAACTGATCACGGTACTGAAACAGAAAGTGCAATAGACTTTCGTCGAATTTGTAGCGAAAGCCCGGCAATATCCGCTAATCTGACGAGCATGGCGACACACATATCCGCCAATGGAGCATCGGCGGAGGACGGGAATCGCCGGATCGATCCCGCGCATGCCTGTTATGGCATGAGGCTCGCGTCCTCAAAGATCCACAGGTGGGGCGTGTATGCGACGGAATTTATTCCGAAAAACCGGAAGGTAATCGAATACACGGGCGAGAGGATCAGCCGGCGGGAGACGAAGCGCCGCGCCGAGGCCAGCGACCTGATCTACCTGTTCACGCTGGACGCGTACTGGACGCTGGATGGGTCGGTCGGCGGTTCCGGCGCAGAGTATATCAACCATTCGTGCGATCCAAACCTGGTAGCCCGCATCCTCCGCGGCCACATTCTTTATATGAGCCGGCGGGACATCAAACCTGGTGAAGAGTTGACGGTGGATTATCAATTCGACAAACAAGTGGAGCGCGTTACGTGCCGCTGTGGCGCGGCCAAATGCCGCGGGACCATTAACTTGTTGCATTGAAGCGCCGCCGGGTGTATTCTTCCGCCTGAACGAAAATTATTCCGTACCGTGAATCGGGTGCAAGATCCGAACCTCCGGTCGGGCGCTTGCTCTAAGGCACATAAGCAGAATACTTTACGGGTAACGACGAGGGCGCATGCGGCTATGGCAGAGCAGTTGCTTCTGATGTGTGGGGAGGATACAGCTATATGCTCTGGTACGCCTGGGTGTTTCTGGTAATCGCGATTATCGCCGCTATTTTCGGCTTTGCCGGTATCGCCGCGACTGCGGCCGGAATCGCAAAAATCCTGTTCGTTATTTTCATAGTCCTGTTCCTGATCAGCCTGTTCTTTGGCCGCAGCAGGGCCGTTTAGTAGTCTCACTTGCACTCTGAACCACCCGACGCCTCCTTGGGCGCGAATCTCATTCCCAGCGCAACGCAATAGCAGGGTCAATGCGGGTGGCTCGGAGTGCAGGTATATATCCGGCCAGCAGTGCAACAATTGCAATCACGCATGTCGCGCCGGCTAGTGTTAGCGGGTCCGCTAGCTGAATTTCGAAAAGCTGGTTTTGCACATAGCGCCCCAGGCCAAGCGCGAGAGGCAGCGCGATTCCAATTCCGATTGCAGTCAAGACGGCAACTTCCAGCATGACAAGCTTGAGGACGTTCCGGCGTTGCGCACCTAACGCCATTCTGATTCCGAGTTCGCGCGTGCGCCGCGTCACCGTGTAGGCCATCAGTCCGTAAAGTCCGACTGCGGCAAGCAAAGTAGCCAGTATCCCGAACGCTGCCGAGAGCATGCTAATCAGGCGATCGACATACTGGGTATCCTTTATTTGCGTCTGCAGACTCTTGAGATCGAAAACCGGCAGAGCAGGGTCGATGGCCGCGACGGTTCTCCGGACCACCGGAGAGACGGTCTTCGGATCGCTGTACGTTCTGAGATAGAAGGTAATGCCGGACGGATGTTCACTTTGTAGAGAAGCTGTCCACACCTGGTTCTCGGGCGCTGTCCTCAGGTCGACTTGTTTGACATCTTTGACAACACCGACAATTTCCATCCCCATCTTTGTGGTTAAAGGATCTCCGAATCCAATGTGAAAGCCCAGCGGATTGCGACCCTTGAAAAAGAAGCGCGCGAAACTTTCGTTTACGATGGCAACTTGCGGTGCGCCAAAGAGGTCGCGCCCGGTGAATTCGCGGCCAGCAAGTAACGGGATTCCCATGGTGGAGAAGAACCCGGGAAGGACGTGATTCACGGTTGGATTCAGGTTTTCACCTTCTTTATATGGGTGGCCTTCCACGCGGGTAGTGTCCATCTCGCGATTCCCCGCCAGGAGCGATTGCTCGGCCGCCGAGGCAGCCAGCACGCCGGGGATTGCCGTCAGCTTTGCCTGCAACTCCGCAAACAACCGCCGCGCTTTTTGATCAGAGTAACCGGAAAGAGAGGGATCGATAGAGAAACTGAGGACATGGCTGGTTCTCATGCCGGTCGCCGTGTCCATCAGCTTGTAAAGGCTTCGCGCAAATAATCCCGCGCCGATCAATAAGAGAAGTGAGAGGGTAATCTGAGCCGTCACCATCACTTTCCGGAGCTTTTGCTGCCCACCCACAACCGAGCGGGTCTCGTTCCTGAGCGTTCGCATGATATCGGGCTTGGCGATCTGGAGAGCCGGCGCAAGGCCGAACAAGACCGCCGTCAATACGCTAATGGCCAATGTGAAGAGGAGAATTCGTTCATCGGGCGCGGTAGAAATCAAGGGCGCGAGCGTATCGAGCGGCAAAGCGCGCATAAGGATGGAACCGCTCCATGACGCGACCAGGAGACCGGCAGCGCCCCCGGCAAGCGAAAGAACGAGGCTTTCGACCAGGGCGGTGCGAATAATCGCAAGCGGCCCGGCGCCCAGCGAGAGGCGGACCGCGGTTTCCCTTTGCTTTGCCGCCGAGCGCGCCACCAGCAGATTTGCAACGTTTCCGCAGGCAATCAACAGCAGTGTTCCCACCATCGCCATTAAGACCAGCAGAGGGGTTGAGAACTGATCGCGAATACTGGAAAGACCCCTGCCGGCATTCTCCAAAGTGAACTTATTTTTCAAATAGCGAGCGCGGAATCGGGGTGTGGCATGGGAATTGACCTTCAGGTCTGCATCCTGTTCCTGGCGATAAAGAATGGTCGCCGCCGCTTCAGCCTGCCTGGGTGAAACATCTGGCCGCATCCGGGCCACGATGTTCAGCCACACCGAAAGGCGGTCGTCCATTCTGTCCCAGGTGGGAGTCACCGCGGTCTTCATCATCATGGGAACGAAAATATCGGCCAGCGAGCCTGGATCCGTTCCTTTGAAGCCCTTCTGCGCCACCCCAATGACGTTCATTGGATGGCCATTTACGTCCACGGTTCGATTCAGCACGCCCGGATTGCCGCTGAATCGTTTTTGCCAATAGGCATAACTCAGCACGACGTAGGGTTCGGCATTCCTTGCAAGGTCATCCTGCGGCGTCAATGTCCTTCCAACGGCCGTCCCCACTCCGAGCACCTGAAAATAGTTGCCTGAAACAAGCTCTGCATTCGCCCGATCCGCAACGCCGTTCCAGCCCACGTCGATTTGCGTACCGAAGCGGGCGATGACCCCACTAAAGATCTTGCTGGTCTTATCGCGGAAGGCGACGTACATCGGGTAAGAAGAAGTGTGAGGCCCCATGGAGAAGCCGGAGAATGCGCCCTCCCAACTAAGCGATACAAGCTGCTGCGGATTCTTAACCGGTAAGCTGCGGAGCAGCACCTGATCGAGCAACGAAAAGATGGCTGAATTGGCTCCGATGCCGAGCGCCAGCGAAAGGATTGCTACACCGGTAAACAGCGGACTCCGTGCCAAGCCGCGCACGACCAGCTTCAGGTCCGTAAGCAGACGTTCCATTGGGCCTTTTCATGCACGTGAACGGCAATCCCCAGGGTGCCGAAATCCCGGAAAGGGAAAGCCGTTCCGCGGCCGGGTGTGCCGGAGGCGGAACGGCGCTGTGCGGAAACGGACATCGGGTTCCCGGCCCATTGTTAGTAGGGGTAGCCGTAGTTCGGATACGGGTTGTACGGGTAACTATAGCTTGGCGCCGGGGTGTAGTAGTAATAGCGGGGCGCGGGCGTGAAGTTGAAGTATAGATAATCACGGGTCCGGCGATTCTGCCAGCGGCCGCGATCCCGCCATTCGTTCCGGCCCCAGCCGCGATCGCGATCGCGATTCTGGTGTCGATCCCAATCGCGGCGATCGCGCCGGTCGTGATGTCCATCGCGGTCGTGGCGGTCCGCCGCGTTTGCTGTCGCCGGCTGCAGAACCATCATTCCAGCAGCCAAGACTAACCCTAAAATTCCGAATCTCTTGAACATGGAAAACCTCCTTATGGTTCTCGAAAGGTCAGCTGCCGATTCGCGCTATTAGCGGCGGTAATCGGGTTTGTGGAACCGCGCAACGCGATGCTCAACCCGATGCTTCCGCAGATGGCTGTTGTAGTGAACCGGCGCGCGGCGCTGTTTCACCACGCGAATCTCGCTGCGGTATTGCCGGACGACCCGGGTGTCGCGACGCTCTGGAGAATGCGCGCTGCCGTTGTGCAAACCTTCAGCAAACGTGGCCGCTGGCGCCAGCAACATTGCACCTGCCAATACCAAACCGAAAACTCTAAATTTCTTGAACATGGGGAACCTCCTTTTAGGTCCTCGGAAGCTTTTTTCGCTTCCTGGCCTTTGGATGTGCCGCGCGCTATTATGGGCAGGCCGAAAGACAGTGAGGCGCTATGAAACCGCTTTAATGCGGAATCATTTCAGCCACTCGCTACAATCGACGCAGCATGGCCCAAACGCCCTGGGGCGATCTTCCCGTCAATGATGCTCATGTTCACTTCTTCTCGCGCGAGTTCTACGCTAGACTTGCGCGGCAGAAAAAGCTGAGTGATGCCGATGCGCTTGGACGGCTGCTGAATTGGGAGATACCCGCGCCCGATCCGATGAAGCTTGCGCAACGCTGGGCCGCGGAACTCGACCGTTTCGGAATTCAGCGTGCCTGCCTAATTGCAAGCGCACCGGGCGATGAAGCCAGTGTTTCCGCTGCGGTGAAGAGCGCGTCCGACCGCTTCTTCGGCTATTTCATGCTGGACCCGCTGCAGAGCGATGCATTGGATCGGGTAAAGGCCGCCGCGGCTAATCCGCACCTTCACTGCATCTGCCTGTTTCCGGCCATGCACACGTTCTCGATCGCCGATCCGCGGCTGGCGCCGATCTTCGAACTGGCTTCCGATCACCTGCTCAGCGTGTTTGTCCATTGCGGGGCGCTCAGCGTCGGGGTACGGAAGAAACTGGCTCTGCCCAGCCAATTCGATATGCGTTTTTCGAATCCGCTTGATCTGCACCCGGTGGCGCTGCATTTCCCGCGCATCCGGTTTATCGTTCCCCATTTCGGGGCGGGGCTGTTTCGCGAGGCGCTGATGGTGGCGGACCTTTGCCCGAACGTTTATCTGGATACCTCGAGTTCGAACCGCTGGATGGCGTATGAAAATCTGGATCTTCGCAGCGTTTTCCGCCGCAGCATCGATCTGCTGGGAGTTGACCGGCTGCTATTCGGGACCGATTCCAGCTTCTTCCCGCGCGGCTGGCAAGCCACGATTCTCGAAGTGCAAACCACGGCGCTGTATGAGCTTGGACTCGACAAGCAGCAAGCCGGACAAATTTTGTATCAGAACCTGGAGCGCATTCATGAACGGCGCGCCGCATCCACCGGTGGCGAAAGCAGCTCAGATTAACCTGTACCGCAAGTTCGCTCCCATTCCGTACTTTGTTTCAGGACGCCCGACATGAAGCAAATGTCATTTGGACTGCCCCGCCGTACGCGAAAAGCGGAGCGGAACAAACCACCGTTCAGCTTGCGGCCCGGCATCCGCCAAGCCCAACTTTCGGGCACGCCGATTTTCGACAAAGTGACCGCTTTCGCGCGCGATAACTGGCAGGCTTTGGAATCGTACCAGCCGGGTCTGCTCATCGGGCATGCGGCTGAATTGGGGGAGCTGGCAGAATCGGTTCGCGCGGGATTAATCGATCTGTCCAGTGTGGATCATGCCGTGTTCGCGCTTACCAAATGCGGCGACTCGCCGATCAGCGACATCCTTCGAGTTCTCCTTTGGCAATGCTTCGGCGTTCCGGTTTACGAACTGCTGGTCACGGAAGATAGCGAACTGCTTGCGGCAGATTGCGAAGCGCAGGAAGGCTGGCATTTGCAGCCGGGCATGGAAGCAAGTCTTCTGGACCGGGAGATCGTTTTGCGAACACCGGGCATCAGAGCTCTTCATACCGGCCTGACTGCTGAAATCGAGGCGGAAGGTTGCCCCTGCGGCCGAATAACGCCACGGATCATGAACGTGGAACGCTTGCGCGGTCCGGCAGCGGCCCGGCGTTTAGCGGCAATCGCGTAAATTGACGCGGCCCGGAGAGGCCTTTCGCCACCGTTCGCGAAGAAATCGGGAACCTTTTGACGCGCGCAAACTCTGTTTCCTTAGGAGATTATCTTTGTCCACCTTGGGAGTAATGGCGGAAATGGACCGCGCTCTGTGGGAGGCGATCCC
>DATIMA010000263.1:0-6495 GCA_035475915.1 Bryobacteraceae bacterium | reverse complement strand
CCCTCAGACGGAAACGCGAGAGAGACGGAGATCCAAAAGAACCTCCGAAAATCACCCAAGGAGACTCGTATGAAACTCAATATGACTCACATGATCCTGACCGCGGGGCTCTCCGCGTTGCTCGGGACCGCAAGCCTCAGCGCTCAACATGCTAGCGAGGTGGCGGATGTACCATTCACATTCCACACCCAGCAGCAAACCTTTTCTGCCGGCAAGTACCGGGTAAACGAGAGCAGTGCGACAGGCTTGTTCCAGCTCTATGCCCCGAACAAGGAATCTATCTTTGTAGGCGCCATGGTGCCCACGACTTCGGATCCTAACCGGCCGCACCTGACGTTTGCATGCTCCGGCGGCGAGTGCATTCTCTCGGAGATCGCAATGCCGGGAAGAGAGACGGCTTATCATCTTTCGAAATCGCAGATCGAGAAGAACCTGACTCACAAGCTCGGTATCGCCGCAATGATTTCGGTTCCGCTGAAGGCCCGCTAATCAGCTCAATTTGGGTCAGGCTTGTAAGGGCGAGGCAATGCCTCGCCCTTCTACCGTTTTACTGCTATCGCTGAAATTTCAATCTTTGCTCCGCCAATCAACCCCGCAACCTGCACCGTGGCTCGTGCCGGTTTGGGATCCGGCATCAGCTTCTTATAAACGTCGTTCATTTTCGGGACATCATTCAAATCAGTGACATACACAGTCACGGAAACGATGTCCGACATCTGAAATCCTGCTTCTTTAACAACCTTCTCAACAGCGGCGATTGCGTTTGTGGTTTGCAGAGTGATATCGGTGCCGGTGACTTTGCCGTGCGAGTCAGGCCCCTGTTGTCCCGCAACGTAAAGCGTGTTGCCTGCGGTGTAGCCCTCGCTGAAAGGCATTCCCTCTGTAAAGCCGATGGCTTTGTGCTGAGCAAAAGCGCTGCCCGAAGTACACATTGCCAGCACGCACGCGAGGCCAAGCGCCCGCGTCATCATTCTCGATTGTCTCTTCATGTTTTGATCTCCTGTCCTCCCAACTCTACTTCGCCGGCGCGGTGATTTCCGCCTGTTTAGCGAGTTCGCTGTCCACCTGCGTGTTTCGCTGTTTGATGTGCTGATACTGCTCCATCATTTGTTGGGCCTCCTGCGCGTTACCCGCGGCTCTGTAGGCGCGCGCCAGGTTGTAATGCAAGCTGCCATCGTCATCCAGGCTCAGCGCCTGCTGCAAATGGGGAATCGCCTCGCTGCTTCGGTCCAACATCGCCAGCGCCATCCCAAGCGCGGCGTGTGCCGGCAGCATGTTCGGCTGGCCCTTCAAAGCGGATTCTAAATACGGAATGGCTTTGTCCGGCTGCTGCGTTTGCCACAAACTATCTCCGATGATGAAGTTCAAATCGGGAGAATCAGGCTGCTGGACAAGCAGTTTCTCTGCCAGCGCAACCGCGGAGCGATAATCCTTTCCGAGAAACAGCGACTTTGCCAGTTCCTGTTCCAGCCCCGGATCTCCTGGGTTCAACTTCAGCGCCGCCCGCCATTCTTTCGATGCTTCGATATCCTGCCCGTGATCGCGCAGGATCTGTGCTTTCAACGCATGCATCTCGACCGAATCGGGTAAATATCCCAATTTGTCAAAGGCCTTGAGTGCAAGTTCGCTATACGCTCTCGTGGCCCAAAATAAGGACTCCGGGGTTGAGCTTGCCTCGGCGAACTTTGCGGCCGTCAGAAAGTTGTTCTTTAGAAATTCGCATTCCGCGGTGTGCTGTGTGCATGTCTTCGCCGGCAGCAGCGGCTCTTTTCGTTCTTCCGCCGCGGCCCAATCGGCGTGCCCGGTTTTCTGATACACGCGCGCCAGGCCCGCATGCAGTCCCGGCAAGTCCGGTAATTTGCTCTCCGCCTGGCGATAGAAAAAGAACGCGCTGCGGTATTGCCGGCGCTGCACACGGGATTCGGCTATCAGAGCCGCGACATAGGGCGATTGGGGCGCGGCCTTGGACAGTTGATCGAAATAGCGCGTCGCAAGCGTCTCGTAGGTTTTCCCCAATCTATACCAGCCTTGTGGATTTGACGCATCGACTTCCGTCAATTTCCGGTATTGCGCAGCCGCGAGATCCGGCTGATGAAGCTGCAGACGCGCTCTGGCAAGCGTGGTAAGCGCCGGAACATTGTCCGGCTGCTTTTTCAAAACAGTTTCGAAATGCGGAACGGCTTTCGCCGGGCGCCCGGCCATTTCTTCAGCCAACCCCAGGTTCAAGATGAGCCCCACGTTTCCCGGCAGCGCCTGAACCAGCTTCTCGCAAATCGGAATCGCTTCGTCAAAGCGTCCCTGAGCCATCAACTCTTTGGCTTTGTGCGACTCGGAAGCCAGGTCATCCGTCTGTCCAGCCGCCGTGTAAATGAAAAGGGCGGCTACGCTCAGCAGCCGCCCCATTGCCCGATTGAAATTTAGCCGGTTGAAACTCACCACTACTACATATTTACCAACTGAACCGGCCGGCGAAGCGGATATTACGTTCGCCATACGAACTCGTGATCTGCATGAAGGTGGAATCATTCACCGAATTGTCAGGACCATTGAAGTGCGACGTATTCGGTAGGTTGTAAAACTCAGCCCGGAACTCAAACTTCAAATTCTCCCTTATCGGGAAGATACGGCTGATGCTCACGTCCGTATTCCAGACTCCCGGGCCCACAAGAGTATTTCGTCCACTCGTTCCGAAGCGTTGAGCCGTTACTGGTGCGAACGCCGCTGGATTGTAGTAGTATGCGCCAGGCCCAACGCCACCGATAAAGGGAACAGTCGTCATGACCTGATCCGCCGTCTGCGTATTAGTGCCCCCGTCATTGAGCGATGCGTCGCTGGCATAAATGTACATCGGCGCTCCGGTATAGCAATTCTCAATTCCACTAAACTGCCAATCGCCCAAGATCTTCGATGCGATTCCGGTGCTCACGTACTTCTTACCCGGTCCGATGGGGAGTTGATACACCCATCCCAGCGTAAACACCTGCCGGTGATCAAAGCCAGCCGAGGCACGATTACGCTGAAAATCGGGTGCATAGTTCCAGTCCACACCGGCCCAACCGTCGTCATCGGCATAATCGATGGCATGGGACCAGGTGTACGCGCCTTTCAGCATCAGGCCGTTTGAGAACTGCTTGTTGAGCGCGACCTGTAGGGAATTGTACTCGGCGCTCAGATAGCCATCCCACATATTGGTCAAAGTCGTTCGGCCGATATTAGCCTGCGGTAGAAGCGCCGTCCCCGAACCCGGGAAGCCGGTATTGATGTTGTAATCAGCCAATTGATGGACCGTGTGCTGACCGACGTAGCCCGTCGACAACACGACTTGGCCGGGAAGCTGGCGCTCCAGCGTGAAATTCCAGGATTGTACGTAGCCGCGATGAATAAAGCTGTTGGGGCTGCGCTCGCTCGCGGTCGGGTCCAGCGGAACGATGCCGGTCGAAAGATCCGGTCCAATCACCGGAGGAATTCCGTTCGCCAGAGTGGCGGGCACTCCGCCTCCGAGGTTCGCAACGGAAAAGCTGTTCGGTGCAACGTAATTGTTGTTGATCGTAAGCGGATAGAAGCCGCGGAGTGGCCGCGAATACGCAAGCGGATCGTAGTTCAGGCCGTAACCGGCGCGAATCACCGTCTTCTCGTCGATCCGGTATGCCAGGCCGACCCTAGGTGCAAACAGCTTGTGGCTGACGCTGATGCCTGCGTCTACCGGCACGCTGCCGCGGCCCCCCATGTAGACATCGTTGGTGGTCGGATCGTAGCGCTCAATGCCCTTTCCGCAGCAGCGAGTCATCAGCGGATACAGCTCGTAGCGGAGGCCTAGAGAAACAGTCAGTTTCTTGGACACCTGCCAGCGGTCCTGCGCAAACCATCCCAATTGCCATTCGCGTCCGGTCATCAGGATATATTGCTCGCCCTTTTGCGTGTTGTCTGAAAGCCCGAGAAGGAACTGTGCGTAATCGTTGAACTGATTAGTCGAGGTAGCGTTCCCGTTTCCAAGGTTGAGCGTGGTCACCGACCCGCCGAAATCGAAATAGCCGCGCGGGCCACCATTGCTCAGTTCAGGCTGCCAGTGGTTCAGGTGATGACGGACCAAATCGAAGCCAAAACGAAACTCATGCGCGCCCTTCGTCCAAGCGATTGAATGATTCGTTGTATAAGTCTCATCTGTTCGGAAGAGCGGCATCCAGTTGGGCACGCCAGTTCCCGTATAGCTTCCCAAACTGACATCGGGGAATCCGCTGTCGCGGATATCCTGGCCGTTCAATCCAGGTATGCCAAGCTTACTCGAAAAGTTCGTCCCGAAATCTCTACCGAGAACGCTCTGATTCATGCGCTGATACCCGACGTTTCCATCCAGCACAACGGTGGGGGAGAAGACGTACGTGTGGCCGATAGAAGCGACTTGCACGCTGGTGCGTCCGAGACCCGGATCGGAACCCGGAGCGGGCCCGCCGGCCACACCGAAAATACCGACGCCGCCCGACGTGGCGAACATATTGTCATATTTCACAAAGATCGTATGCTTGTCGGTCCGGTTCCAGTTGACTTTTGCATCGTATTGAAAACGATTTATCGCGGGACTGGATGCGGCTGCATAATTGTTAGCCACGCCCGGAAGGTTCGGCAGAGGCAAGTAGCTCTGAATCGCCAAGGCTTGCGGGCTGATATCCTTCCCGGGAACGACATTGTTGGCGAAAGGTGCACGGCCGGTACCATCTGGATTACCGGTGGATGGATCGTAAATTGTCGTGTTGTAAGCCGAAAAATTTCCGGCGCGCTGGTCCGCCGTCGGCACCGTGAAGAGGCCGTTTGCGCTCGTCTTTTGCGTAGTTCCATCGAAGCTTACGAAGTAGAAGAGTTTGTCCTTCTTGAACGGACCGCCGATTGTGGCGCCGTAGTTGTTATAAATGCCCACCGGCTTATCCGTGCCCGGCTGCAGGAAAAAGTTCCTCGCATTCAGATGCTGATCGTTATGGAAGATGAAGGCACTGCCATGGATCTGATTTGTTCCCGATTTCGTCACCACAGTGATCGCTGACGCGCCCGCCAGACCTTGGTCCGCATCGGCGGCACTGGTCGTGACGTTCACGACGTCGACAGTTTCGGCCGGCGCGACGTAACCCGTGTATTGCGGCAGCCAGACGTTAATGCTTTCCGCCCCGTCAATCTTGGTGATGTTGGTCTGACCTGCCGCACCGTTGACATGCGTGTTCAACGGCTGAGCGGGCACATCGGTCGGAGAATTGTAGAAGGTTGACGGAGTCGTTCCAGGCGCAAGATTGATCAGCGTCTGGTAATTCCGATTGCCGCCGAGCGGCATTTCGGTGACGGCCCTTGAGTTGATCTCGGTATGAGTATCGGCTTTATCGGTCTGCAGTTGGACGGCTTCGGCTGATACGTTTACCTGCTCTGTTGCCTGGCCTACTTGGAGCTGCACATCGGCGCGTTGGACGGTGTTGGGCGTGATTATGATGCCGCTTCGCTCTATTGTGCGAAACCCCTTAGCAGTCACTTTGAGACTATATGTCCCGGGCACAAGATTGGCCAGGTTATACCGCCCGCTTGCGTCCGTAGTGTCCGTTCGCGTCTGACTGGTGCCGGTATTAGTGGCCTTGACTTCGGCATTGGGCACAACCGCGCCGCTAGGGTCCGTGGCGGTACCGACCATCGAGCCAGTCAAAACCTGGCAATCCGCCGGCCTCTGAAGACCAAACATGAAAACTAAAAAGCCCGCGAGAGCCGCGAGACTTGCTTTTTGAAACCTCATAAATCTCCCGTGATGCTGCTGTATTTCGAGACGACCAGAACCGGCGCTCGCAACTGCAAGCGCAAGCAAGATTACTAATCCCGATGAATTAACCCACTGAGCTACCGAGATAATACAGCAGCGGTGCTTTAATTTCAAGGGCTGGGAAAGATTTTCACAATAACAAAAGGGCGGCCCCGGAGAGCCGCCCTTATCGCGAAAGACTTACTTTGCGGTGATTCTTACCACTGCAGCCGCAGAGCAAAGCGGATGTTCCGCTCGCCGTATGAGCTGTTGATGACCATGAAATTGCCCGACGTTACATTCCCGCTGGCGACACCGTTAAAGTGCGACGTGTTCGGCAGGTTGTAAAACTCGGTTCGGAACTGAAGCTGCGCTTTCTCCTTGATAGGGAAGATCCGCATGATGGTCATGTCGGTATTCCACACGCCGGGATTCCGGAGGATGTTTCGCCCGGAGGTGCCGAACCGCACGCCTGTTACCGGGGCGAACGCAGCAGGGTTGTAGTACCTGGTTCCCGGCCCTACGTTGCCGAGAAACTCCACCGCTCCGACCTGGTCGGCTGTTTGGGTATTGTTCGGCGCATTCAGGGAACCGCCGGGCGCAGTCACCGTAAACGGGGTCCCGGTGTACATGGCTTCGAGGCCGCTGAATTGCCAGCCACCTAGAACTTGGGCGATTACGCCGGAATTCAGGTACGATTTACCCTTTCCAAATGGTAGTTCGTAAAC